>CAZFWK010000009.1:5864-27995 GCA_964522555.1 uncultured Peptoniphilaceae bacterium
AAGGGCTGATGACACATTTGCGTGTCTTCAGTCCTTCTTTTACAGGGTGGGAAGCCAAGATTCTCTAAAATAATAGAGTAGCGCGATTTGGATGACGAACACGATCGGAACGCCGATCTTGAAAAGCGGCTTGCGACTCTTGTGGCGCAGGAGAAAAATTCCCGCCAGCGCGCCGACGCTTCCGCCGAGGACCGCACTCAAGAATAACATGCGTTCGGGCGTTCTCCACATCCCGCGTTTGGATTTTATCTTATCGAAAGTAAAGAGCAATAAGCTGACTACATTCAATGTAAGTGAGTATATGAATAATGGTTTCATGATCGCCTCCTATGACGTCTATTATAACAAAAGGGAGCAAGGCGGTGCGATCGGAACCAGGCAAGAGAGAAGGGAACTTTCACCAAAATCCATTGACTCGAGCATTGGACTTTGATACGATTCGAGGGTGAGAGTACGGAGGGGAAGATGGAGAGGAAATTTTTCGGACGGCACTACGCCTGGGCGATGGTTGTAGGGTCGTTTGTGTTCTTAATGGTTTCATGGGGCATTATTTTTAATACACATAGCCTATTTCTCGTGCCGATCGAGGAGTCGCTCGGGATCACACGCGCACAGACAATGATCGCGATCACGATTCGCGGTGCCGCTATGACGGGAGCCGCATTGATCGCGGGTTCGCTATATTCTCGTTTTAAGTTTCTTTCGATCATTCGGATTACAGGCGTCTTCGCGGTCGCCACATATGCACTGACCGCCTTTATGCGAAGCGAGTGGCAGTATTATGTACTGTCTGCGCTGTTGGTCATCACGATGACGCTCTGCGGCTTGATTCCGATGGCGATGATGATCAATCGCTGGTTCAAGAAGCAAACGGGCGCTGCATTGGGCTTTGCGATGATGGGGTCGGGCGTAGGCGGCATGATCTTTAATTTGGTCGCGGGATATCTGATTCCCGGGATCGGATGGAGAGAGACGATCCTGGTGTTCGCGGCTCTGCTTGCGGCGGTCATGTTTTTTATGCAATACAAATTATTCGTGTATGAGCCCGAAGATATCGGGATGAAGCCGTACGGTTACGAAGAACCGGGTGAAGAAAGTGAGGCACTCACAGTCAATGCATCGCAAGGCTCCCGAACGAAAGCAGCCTTTTGGGTGGTCGCGATCGGCATCGTGATGATGAATATGGCAATCAATGTGCTGCTCACGAATACGGTTCCGCACTTGACGGCAAATGGCGTCGCGATCGTGACATTATCTCGCATTTCTTCCGTGATCATGCTGGGCATGGCCGTTGGAAAAGTAATTTTGGGGATGCTGTACGATCAGATCGGCATGAAGTATGCTTCGATGCTCACTTCGGTCTCCTTTATGATCGGCTTTGCGGGCTTGTTGATTCCTTCGATCCCTGCGTCAATCTGGCTGTCGGCAATCGGTACGGGCTTCGGCAGTGCGTTCAACTCCATCGCACCGCCCGTCTTTGCACAAGCGCTGTACGATCAAAAGCAGTTTACGCGAGCCAATGCGTATTTTCAGGCGATCGGAAGCTTCGGGATGATCGTGGGACCGGTCATCGTCGGGTTTTTGTATGATCGATCGGGGAATTATCTTTTTACTTTTCAACTCTTTCTCGGTTTGATGGCGCTGTCTGCCGTATTATGGGCGATCTTTCTTCCATCCAAATCGGAACAATAAAAAAGCAGTGCAATCCAAGACGGGTTGCACCGCTTTTTTTAGTTCAAATGTAATACCTCTTCCGGCGAGACAAACGGAAGATTTTGCTTGCGGCCGGTCTCTTCTAAAGTGAGAGTGCCTTTATAGAAGGAGAGTCCTCTTCGCAAATACGGGTCCTCCGACAGCGCTCTCTCCACTCCTATTTCTCCGATACGGAGCACATGGGGGAGTGTGGCCTGAGAGAGAAGTTCGCTTGCGGCTTTCGAGAAACCGGAAGGGATATTGTCGACGCAGTAGTGGCGCACCCCGTCTACGGAGTAGATCGGGTCATCGTGGCTCGTGCTTCGGCAAGTTTCGACGGCTCCGCCTTCATCGCAGGCGACATCGACGATCAAGGCACCGCGCTTGAAGGATTGCAACATGGCGCGGTCGATCAGATGATCCTTTCGCCATTTTGGCCACAGAACGCAGTTTAGGAGCACATCCGCACGTCGGAGCGCGATGTCCAGGCGTTCATTCGAGATCAGCTGTACCGAAACATTCTCAGGGAATTGCGCTGACAGGGAATCGACGATCTCCGGGTTGTTGTCAAACAGGATCACTTCATTCCCAAGGGCCGCTGCCATCTTGGCTGCCGCGCGGCCGCTCGTGCCCGCTCCGATGATGACTACGACGGGCGAATTGGCACTGTCAAGGTCGGCCAGCATAACACCGGGGCCGCCGTGTACGCTTTGCATATAGTGGGTTGCGGCTAGGAATCCGCCGCGCCCTGCGAGTTCACTCATCGGAGCCAATAGCGGAAAGCCGCCTTGCGCGTCCGTGACATCTTCATAGGCGATCCCGATGATCTTCGCTTCCAACATCGCCTTCGTCTGCTCGGGGTAGGCGTTTGAGTGAAGATACGTAAACACGATCTGACCTTCCCGGAGGGTGTCCAACTCGTCTTCTTGGTATTCCTTTACTTTATAGAGGAATTCGGCATCTCGAAATACTTCTGCCTGCGGGACAACTTTCGCCCCGGCTTCGGAATAATCGGCATCGGTAAACGTGCTTCCTAAGCCGGCATCCTGTGAGACCAAAACAGTATGCCCCTCTGAGACGAGCTGCTTTACCGCATCGGGTGTGGCAGCGACGCGGTACTCGTTCGGCTTCGTTTCCTTCGGAATTCCAATGATCATGATTCGAGCTTTAGGAGCGCGTCTTTTGTCAGAAAATCGAGCGACTCGACCGTCCTCGCGGCTTCCTTTCGGAAATCTCTTCCCATCAGCACCGACACGATCGTGATCACGCTGTTCATGACGGGAACTTCTACTTCCAACATACGAGCGAGGCTGGTGAGGAATACGAGACCATAGCCTACATCCTCCGTGAAGTATCGATTCTCGAGCGAACTTTGCGCGCGAATGCCCAAAAATCCGGGGGCTTCGCGGTACCCTGTCGTATAGTTTGCCTCGGTCATATAGCCTTGCGAGACACCGACGACGGGGTCGGGCTCGACGGTGACACCCAGCGCTTCTCCGATCGCGATGCGTTCTTCGTCGAGCGCTTTGATTAAATTACCGGCGACATCTGTGACGCCGTCCTCATAGAAGAATAAGTCGCCTCCGGTTTGTTCAATGCGCGCGGCATTTACGAGGGTTACCGCTGGATGGATGACGGGATTCGCATTCCCCAAGGAGCTCTGCCAGATATTCGTGACGCTTTCCATCGCATGGTATACCGGGCTAACCAAACTCTCGAAGATCCCGATGGACGAGGCGGGGAGTGCTGCCATGCGGAGCCCGCCCTTTAGCTTCAGATACACGTGGATCTTGGCCGGCCCCACGACGCGAACCGCGTAGGGGAGAGTGGAGGTTTCCGCTACCGGGTAGCTCGGATCTTGCAAGGAAACTCCGAGGACTTGCTTGAACACGATCGCACCCGCACAGGAGCTGGGAGAAACCAATACCGGTTGACCGGGTGTAAGATACGGCTTGGCAGCCTCCGCCATACGCGCTGTGCTGTAAGCGGGGCCACAAGCGATGATGAGGTCGGCTCCGGTTATCGCATGACCGATGTCGGTTCCGGCGTAAGCGAGGTTCACTTTTCCCTCCAATTCCCCTTCTGCCGTGAGTCCGCCCTCTTGGTTGAGGTCCTTTATGTTCTGACTAAATTCTTCAAAGTCCGTCAGGAAGACGTCGTGGCCGTGAATTGCGTAATCAAACGCGATCGCTAGCCCTCCGTTCCCTGACCCGATCACACATACTTTCATTCATACTCCTTTCTAAAACATGACATTTCCTAAGATGAGATACGCAATTCCGGAAGCGACCGCAGCGGTCACGGCGTACGGTAATTGTGTTTTCACGTGGTCGATATGGTCGGAACCCGCTCCGAGCGAAGAGAGAATCGTCGTGTCGGACAGCGGCGAACAGTGGTCGCCAAAGCATCCCCCGCCCATAACGGCTGCGATCGTCGCGTAGACGAGTTGCGAGGTCGCAACGCCGCCGGCGAGCGTGACCGCAAGTGGAACGGCGATCGGGGTCATGATCGCGTAGACTCCCCAAGAGGTGCCCGTCACGAAGGAAATAATCCCGCAGATCAAGAAAGTGAAGAACACGAGAAGAGTCGGGGTCATCCAAGCCTTTGTCGAGGAGATCACGAATTCCGCAGTTCCCAATTGCTTACTGACTGTGTTCAGGCAGTATGCCAAGGCGAGGATCAGGATCGCTGCGATGACGCCCTTGATACCGGCGACTGCCGTATCCATCAGTTCCTTTAATGTCGCTTTCTTTTCGATCAGCATCAGGATAAACTGAAACACGACCGCCGAAACGAAGCCTTCCAGGGTCTTTGCAGATCCCAATACGATATATGTACCAAGTGTGACGGTTATGATGATCAAAGCCGGTGCAAAGAAGTGCAGGAATAGATTGGTCTTTAGCCCTTCTTTCGGCTTGATATCCAACATTTCCTGTCCTAACAGCGGGCTCGACCCCTTCGCATACACTTCACCAGTTTCCATCGCGCGCTTTTCCGCTTGCTTCATCGGGCCGTATTCCGGGATGATCTTAAACCTACCATCAGCACCGAGAAGATTCCGTAGAAATTGTAGGGTACCATTCGGATGACCGCATCCATCGCTTGGTCGTGCCCTACATAGATTCCCGCGCCGATCAACAGACCCGACATATACACTCCCCAAGAGGAAAAAGGTATGAGTGTACATACCGGAGCTGAGGTGGAATCGCAGATATAGGCGAGTTTTTCTCTCGAAACGCGCGCCTTGTCGGTGATTTCTCGCATAACAGTTCCAACATAGAGCGGGCTAAAGTAATCGCTGAAGGAAATAAAAATCCCCAACAGCCATGCGATAATCTGCGCACCCTTTGCTTTAATATTGAACTTTCCGATCGCATTCGAAAATGCTTTGATCGCACCGGATAACTGAAAATAGGCGATCATGATTCCGACGAAGACCTCGATGCTGAGAACCCAGATGAAGTCCGCGTTGCCGAGCGCTTCCTGCAAAATTCCGGTAAAGCCGAAGAGGACATTCTGCCCCGTGATTAGGACTCCTACGAGTAGTCCGATCAAGAGTGAGAATACCGCTTCTCTCGTAACAAAAGCGAGGATCAGCGCTGTGATGGCCGGTAATAGAGACAACCATCCGTAGTTTACTTCCATGTTTTCATCTCCTTTTATGATTTTTCTATCTGAACCGTCAAGAGCAAAAGCGCCTCCGTGACGAGGGATAGCCGTTTTTCGAATTCCTTTTCCGGCCCTAGGTCGGGGTCGCCGAGCGGATAGGGGATTGCGACCGCCGGCACGACTCGCACCGCTCCAACGGAGTCCGCGATGGGAGTCACCGTGCAGATTTGGGCGGCCGGGATGCCTTCTCGTTCGATTTCTTTCGTGATCGTTGCACCGCAACGCGTGCAAGTCCCTCATGTACTTGTGACGATGACGCCGTCCACAAGGTCTGCCTTTAGAGCCCTCGCGATCTCTTTCCCCATTCGCACGGCGTCCGAGACGGAAGTTGAATTCCCCGTAGTTACGAAGTACTCCCGGCAAAAATCACCGATTCTACCGTCGTTCTGCATCTTGATGAGAGCATCGGCGGGTGCGATTCGATTGGGATTTTCATTCGCATAAACGGGATCGTAACCCGCGTGTACGGATTCGAATTCCCCTTGCGCGAGACCCGATACGGGGACTGCGTAGCGATAATACGCCTTTGCGGTCGCGGCAGGCAAGTGATCGGGATTTCCCACCGGTACGATGCCCCCGGTTGTGACGAGCGCGATTTTCGATTTGGAAAGGTCCGAGATGGGCTGCGCGGGTTCGATCTGATCGTATATAGGGAGGGGGATTTCCGAACGGTACGGCTCTCCGGAAAGTTTCTTCTCCAGCAGATCGAGTGCGCGGGCAGCGCCGTTTTTTTCATGAAAGAAGTTGATTCTTCTGCCTTGCGGAATGCAGTGGAGTGCTCCCGTGTCCTCCGGGATTCGGCCGGTTGCTGCGGCATCCGCGAGCTTCGCCAACCTATTTGCAGCTTCTCGCATAGAGGCGGCAGATTTTCCGGTTTCCGCAATATGAAGCTTCTTTCGATACAAGAGGACAGCCGGGTTTTCCGGATACATGGCGGTCACAGCGGGGATCTTCAACTCTTCTTGTACGCGTGCACAGATCGTCGCACACGCCATCCCGTATCTTCCCGCATTGAAGGCGGGCCCCGCGATCAACACATCGGGCTTGACTTGCCTTACAAATTCGACGATCTCCGCAAGCGCTTCTTCCGTATTTTCATTGAAGTAATTGTCTCCGGATCGAATGGTCTGCACGATTTGCGTGTCCTTCAGTAACTCCGAAAGCAGAATACCGGCACCGAGCGCACCTTCCGTATAGGTGGTTCGATACGAGGCCGAATCCTCCCCGCCGATCTGCCCGAAATATTGATTGAGATACAATACCGCTTTTTTCATCATACAGTCCTCGCGCCGAGCTTTGTCATGCCTTGCAAATTGTGGCTTCCCATGATGCCGTGGATTTCGATTTCCAATGACCCGTCCGGAAGAATCGAACCGTGAAATCCGCCTGTGATCGATTCAATCGAAGAAAGATTCCCGATGATTCGCTCCATCGGAGGGAGGATGATTCTCTGATTGCTGTTTCCCGTCGAGATGATCGCATCCGCATAAGGCGTGCTGTCGGGCAAGGACTCGCTAAAGCCGTCGGTACCCGCGTCTTCGTTGGAGATCAACACGGTTTTGATTCCGGCCTTCTCCAAGTTCTCGCAAATCATCATGAGGTCAGTCGTAGGATTACCGAAGCCTTCTTGGGAGATGACCGCTCCTTGCGCCCCGAAAGAGACCGCAATTTCCGAGACGAGCATCGCATTTCGCCTTTTATCGGCCAGTCTCGTTTTTAAAGGAGAGAGGATCATGCCTGCAAGCTGAAAGCGCGACTCGGATTCACGAGCCAGTTCCTTAAGGATCGCATTGTTTTGATGATGATAAGTCGTCGTCTTGGAGCCCGGAGAAACGCAGTTCCCGCTCACGAGCGCACCGTCGTAAAGGCTCGCCGGATGGATCGGAATCGGCGTCATATCGGCTAGCTTACCGCCGTAATAATAGGTGTCGTGCAAGAGGCCTTGCGCCATGCAAAGATCGATATACACGATCGCCGGAAGAGAGTCATCTTTGGCCTTGAAGTCGATTTGCCGCGTCGGCTTCTGCATCGCATCCAATCCGATTCTCCCGATTTCACAAGCCGCTTTAAGACCGGCAAGTCGCACCGCTTCCTCATGCTCATGCGGAGTGATACCCACAGCGGGCGTGATGTCGAGTACGATCAGTTGCAAGGAGCCAAATGGGGAGTATTCGGTCAGAGGGCCTTGCATGTCGATGATGCCTTCCTGAAAGCCCACGATGGGACCGGTCGTGACGATTGCACATCCTTCAAGGCTCACCGTTTCTCCGCGCCCTACGGGCGTAATCGGATTGACCGTTCCGGGGAAGATCGACCCATCTCGCTTGGCTCGGGGTGCGATGACATCTTTAACCGGCAGAATTCGGATCGAGTCACCCGGGTGCGCCGTCTCGATTTCAATCTGGGAAATTCGAGTATCTTTCAACAAGATCTCTCTCAGAGTTCGGGGATGAAAGAAGAGCGTACCGTCTTCAATTCGCTGTGTTTCGGCGGAATCCGTCGTGCGGATAAAATGTATGGGGATCTCGTAAGTCGTTAATGGCATCAGTCGTTTCTCTCCTTAAGAAAAGGAAAATTCGCCTATCCGGTAAGACGAGCGAATCTACTCTTCATCACATTAAGGCAAGTATAGTAGATTTCGGAGCGGACGACAAGGATTGCGCAGATATTAACGTTATCTTGTTAATAATGCATTGAAAACGATCGCCTGGTGTGGTATCTTTATGAAAAGATACGGAGGGGTGGATTGTATGAAGAAATTATTGTATGTTCTATTATTACTCGTGCTGCCGGTGCTTGCAGCTTGCGGTGCAGGGGATTCTGCAGGTGTGGACAAAGCAAACGAGGCACACGACCCGGGCAAGCAACGACTGGAAGAGGGCAATGTACAAGCGGTTATGGAGGCTACCAAGTCACAGTTCAGCCGAGACGATGTGACTTTTTACACATATAGGTTCAGAAACGGAGAACTCAAGATGAGCCTGAAAGTGCACAACGAAGACAAGCAGGAAGAGATCGTACGCACATTCGCCGACGCTTTCCAAAACACGGAAGCAAAAACGCTTACGATCGATTGCAAGGGGAGCGGTGTATACGAAGTTCCTTTAGAGGAAGACTACGCCGACCTCAGCCCTTATTTTACTCCGAAAGAATAGCGAATTTGCATCATCTCGCCAAGCGAGATGGTGCATTTTTTGTTTTGAAGTTCTGCTATAATGAAAGAGATCACAGAAAAAGGAGAGAATGATGAAAGTAAGAAAAGCGGTTATCCCGGCTGCGGGACTGGGAACGAGATTTTTACCGGCCACCAAAGCGCAGCCGAAAGAGATGCTTCCGATCGTCGACAAGCCGACGCTACAATATATCGTGGAAGAAGCGGTTGCTTCTGGGATCGAAGAGATCCTATTGATCACCGGCCGTGGAAAGGCTTCCATTGAAAACCATTTCGACAAATCAATCGAGCTTGAACTCGTCTTGGAGAAAAAAGGCGATACGAAGATGTTGGAGATGGTGAGAGCGATCTCCGATATGGTCGACATCCATTTTATTCGCCAAAAGGAACAAAAAGGACTGGGGCATGCCATTTACTGTGCGAAGCATTTCGTCGGAAACGAGCCGTTTGCGGTGCTTTTGGGCGACGATGTCGTCTATAATACCGAGCAACCGGCGCTTGCGCAGCTGATGCAAGTCTTTGACCGCGTTCATCATACGGTTCTGGGTGTACAGGAAGTCCCGAAGTCGGAAGTGTCCAAATACGGAATCATCGACGGGAACGAACTCGAAGAAGGTTTGTTTCGCGTGCGTACGATGATCGAGAAGCCGAAGACGGAAGAGGCGCCGACGCAGATGGCGGTGTTGGGTCGCTATATCCTCACGCCTTCGATTATGGACGTTTTAGCAAGGACCGAACCCGGCGTAAATAACGAAATTCAACTCACCGACGCGATTCTTCAACTTTCAAAAACGGAACCGGTGTTTGCTTGTCAGTATGAGGGCAGAAGATACGATGTCGGATCGAAGCAAGGATTTCTCGAAGCGACGGTCGAATTTGCGCTGCGAAATCCCGAACTGAGAGACCGATTCGAATCGTATTTGGTCGGATTGTTTGATAAAGGAATCATCGGATAAGGAGGAGACCCATTGATTAATTGGTATCCCGGGCACATGAAGAAGACGAGAGAGACGATCCTCTCTCATTTAGCATTGGTCGATCTCGTATACGAGATGGTGGACGCGAGAATTCCCGTCTCGAGCCGCAATCCCGATATCGATGACCTCTTGCAAAAGAAACCTCGTATTTTGTTACTTAATAAATCGGACTTGAGCGATCCCAAAGTGAATCGGGAGTGGGTCGAGTATTATCAAGCCCAAGGAAACCGCGCCGTACTGATCGATACGCTGACCAAGAAGGGCTTTCGAGAGCTCTACGCCATTACCAATGAGCTTATGCAACCGAAGTTTAAAAAAGAAGCGGATAAAGGGATTCAGAATACGAAGACCCGTGTGATGGTGGTTGGAATTCCAAATGTCGGGAAGTCGAGCATCATCAATCGCATCGCCAATCGCAGTACAGCCAAAACCGGGAACTTGCCGGGTGTGACGAAGAGCAAGCAGTGGATCAAAGCGGACAATAATATGGAACTGCTCGATACGCCGGGCGTGCTTTGGCCGAAGCTGGGCGACGAAACGACGGCGCATCACCTCGCTTTTACCGGGGCGATCACGAGTCGGATCTTGGATGAAGAGACGCTCGCCTTCCACCTTCTAAAAACCGGAATCGAGCAGGCCCTTCCCGGGATGATCGAACGATACGGAGATCCCGATGGGCTCGATACGGTCGAATATATGGAAAAGATCGGGAGCGGCAGAGGATTCCTGCTTCGCGGTGGAATCGTGGATTACGAAAAGACGGGCAAGGCCATACTGGACGACTTCCGCGCAGGGTTATGGGGCCGAGTCTCCTTGGAGAGACCATGAACTGGGAGACGATCGAGGGGGTAAATGGACTTCTTTGCGGGGTAGATGAAGTCGGGAGAGGGTGTCTGGCGGGGCCTGTCGTTTCCTGTGCGGTCATCATGCCAGATGGCTTGCGGATCGACGGGGTCAAGGATTCGAAAAAACTCACACCGAAGCGACGAGAGATCCTCGCGCCCCTCATCCGAGAGCAGGCTACGGCAATTGGTTTCGGTGTCGTTACACCCGAAATCATCGATAAAATCGGGATCCGAAATGCGGTCCTCGAGACGATGCGCCTGGCAGTGGAAGAGCTGACCGCCAAAGGATTCGCGCCGGATCATATTGCGGTCGATTACGAGCGCGTCCCGATTGGGATCCCGCAAACCTCCGTATTGCATGGAGACGACCGGATCTACGAAATCGCATGTGCCTCAATTTTAGCGAAAGTGTATCGGGACCATATGACGGCACAATGGGACGAACAGTACCCGGGGTATCAATTTTCGCAGCATAAAGGCTATGGAACGAAGCTCCATATCAAAGCCATTCAGCAACTCGGATTGTGCGAGATTCATCGACGGAGCTTTTGCCGAAAGTGGGATGGGAGTGTGGAATGAAAAAGATCATCTTGTATCCATTCGGAACAGCGCCCGATATTCAGACGGATCTTCAGCTTGTTTCGGGGAGTGCACAAATTGCAGCGCTAGGCAAGCGCGCGAGAAATGAACGCGGTGCCTGTGAACTCCAAGCAACCGCGACGCTTCAGAGTTTGTCCGAAAAAATCGGGCCGCTGCAATCATCCGATGCTCTTTGGCAAGCGGAGCGGCTCATGATCCTACAACACCTGATGAAAGATTGGGAACCGGGCGAATTTGGGAAGATTTCCGACACGCCTGGTTTTTTGCAGGACGTTTTGGATTGGATCTCGAGAAATCGCGGAGCCGGTATCGGCGCGGACGCCTTCTTGAAGTCGGATTTCACGCCGCACCGCAATTTGGGCGTTTTGTATCAGAATTATGAAGCATTTCTCCGCTCACAGCATTTGCATGACCTGGAAGAGATCATGATTCGATCGCTACCGTTTGCCGAAGAATACGAGATCGGCAGAATCGACGTATCCGGGTATCTTGATTTTCGCCCGCTCGAACTCGACTTTCTGGACGCGCTGTCCAAAAAGAACGAAGTTACGATCCACCTCCCTTACGGTGAAAGGCGAGAAGGCGGATTTATGAAAAATCTCCTCGAAAGATTCAAAGTCCGAGGGTATGAGATCGAAAGCAAGTCCGACCATCATGAGCAAGGTCTACCGGAAGTGACGAGAATCGCAGGCTCAAATCCGACACTGCTTGGGAAAGTGGCGATCGAACGAATTGCGGAGAGCACGGATCGATACTCGGACGTGGATATCGTCGTCACGGATGATTCGCTCTTGTCTTGGATCGAAAGGGAGGCGACTGCTTCCGGCTTGCCGTTGACGTACAGAAAGGCCAGACGACTTTCCGAAACGCGTGTGGGTCGAGAGATCCTGACACTTTCAGCGCTTCTCTTTGAAGGGCGGAACCCGAATCGTCTTTTGAAGAGGAATGCTCTGACTTTATACGAACCGATGGAAGAAGAGTCGGAGCTTCCCTCGTTACCCGCGGATGTCGTATTCGACATGGACGCATTTCGACAAGCTGTCTTCCCGGAGGATCTTCGGTGCGCGATACTCGACCGGGAATCGGATGCACAGGAGACTTCGGTAGAAATTCGTGCGGTAGAGATTGTGGAGCGGATATTGGAACGCGCCGAAGCGATGAAAAAATCGCTTCGCTTGGATGCGAGCGCATTACCGGAATACTTGGACGAGTTGTTCGGTGAGGTGACCGTCCCCGAGCCGAGCGAAGTGCAAGGGGTTCGCCTGTTGACCTTGCGCGAGTGCGCACAAGTACAGTCACCCGTACGATTGATTGTAGGATTGGACGAAGCGTATCCGCGGACCGAAGAGCCGAATTTCCTTCTACGGCCGCCCTACTCGATCGCGGATCGATTCCCGCATTCAGGCTACTTAACCGAAGAAGAGGCCTACAAGAAGGAAGCGTGCAGACTTTACGATGCGATTCGATTTGCCGGGACGCTTACTTTGGGTACCGTAGCGTCGAATGGTGGCGAGAAAGAATCGTTGTCTCCACTATTGCGACAGTTTTTCGACCCGATTCCTGTGATCCGATCGAACCGAGTTCGGTTCGTTCCGATCGAGTCTTCCGTCTTTACCAAACGGGACCGAACGATATGGAGCGCCGGAAACCGGCCGCATGCAAAACGCAGGCCAATTGGCGCATGGGTTGGAGAGGGGACTTTCCTAGCGAAAGAAGTTCCTTCGACGTATACGCCTGCGATGCTTACGGAGTATGCCAACTGTCCGTTTCGCTATTTTATCGGAAGCCGGATCGGTCCGATCGTGGTGGAGGAACCCGGGTATGCCCAACGACGCGGCAATCTCATTCACGAGATCCTGAAAGAGTACCTCGATCGAAAAAAGGACGACATCAATCTTGCGCTGAAATCGCGAAAAATACCGGAAACGGATGTGGAACTCTTGTCTCGAATCATCGACGGACTTACGGCGGATGATGAGGAACTGTCCCGCGCTTGGACGGTGGACGATCTGAAACAACGTATTGAGGCGTTCTTGGCAGAAGATATGCTCAGACTCTACGACGCCGAAGAATTCTTCGTATCGGATACGGAGGCTTCCTTCGATATTCCGCTTTCTGCGAAGGACGCTTCGATCCGGATCAAAGGCCGCATGGACCGGGTTGACCGAGCGGACCACGGCAAGGCTTGGGTTCTCGATTATAAAACCGGAAAGGGACATCCTTCGAAGAAGCAATTGAACGATCTGCTGGAGTTTCAACTTCCGGTTTACAGTTTGGTAAACCGTTCGGCACATGTCGGATATGCCATGGTGATGAAAGGTGGCTTTACGCACACTTATGCGCCGGAGAAGACTCCGCCGGGCGGTGCGAATCGGTTTTCCGATGCGGAATGGTCGACTCTTTTGGAGCGAGTACAAGAGGGAATCCGTGAAATCGACGGCAGAATCAAGAAGGGCGAATTCCCGGCGATCGAATCGGAGCGATGCGCGTATTGCGATTTCGACGCGATCTGCAGAAAAGGAGAGAGATGATGCATCCTTTAAACGATATACAAGCGCGTGCCGTCCATACGATCGATCAAAATGTCGCACTGATCGCCGGTGCCGGAACGGGAAAGACGAGTGTTCTAACCGAGCGATTCCTCTATCTTTTGGAAAAGGGGAATCTGCCTCAGGGAAATGAGGTTGAGTCGATCGTTGCGATCACTTTTACCAATAAAGCGGCGGAAGAGATGCGAACGAGAATCCAAGCCGGGATTGCAGCGAAGAAGGACTCCACCGTACTGCAAGCGTTTCAGAATCAATTGAATCGCCTTCGGATCTCCACGATTCACACCTTCTGCGAACAAATTTTGCGAGACGACCCGGTCGGAGCAGAGGTTGACCCGCACTTCACGATTCTGGATGAAATGCAGGCGGAGGACCTCTTCCAATCCGCTCTGCACGAAGTCTTCCCGGAGCTTATGAAAGTGCCGGAAAACACGGAGGTCGCAATTGAAAACGAATGGTTTGAGTCGAATGCATTTTTCGAGAACGTAAGCCGGATCTATCAACAGATTCGAGCGAGTGGTACGCCGATGGAAACCGTGCGAGAAAAATCGCTGACATTTGGTGCCGTGGACCCGGAAGCCGCTCAAGCTTTTGCGGATCGTATCTCAAGTGTGGCCAAAGGGAAAGCGCGCGCGGACAAGTTGAAAAAGACGCTCGCAGAGATTCCCGATTGGGAGCGAATCCTATACGATGGCACTCGCGAAGAGAGAAGAGAAGTGTACCGCAAGCTGCATGCGGAAAAAGCCTTCGGTACTGCGAAAGCCTTGGCGGGCGCGCAGAGCGCTCTCACCCCTCTATTAGCCAGCATGGAACACGATCTCGTCCCGGGCTACGAATTTCTTCTCAGACTCCTACATGAAACCGATACGGCGTATCGAGCGAAGAAACGCCGTATACAAGCGCTTGACTTTGACGATTTGCAGGAGAGGGTACTGGAATATTTGCAAGACGATGAAAAACGTAAAACGATTCGAGAGAAGATCGCCTATCTGATGATCGACGAATGCCAAGACATCAATGATCTGCAAAAAGAACTTTTTTACGCGCTTTGTTCGGAGCGAACCTCGCTGGACCGAGGGAATCTGTTTATCGTCGGCGACCCGCGCCAGTCGATCTACGGGTTTCGCTATGCGAATGCCGCGTTGTTTGATCGCATCTCGGAAGATATTCGGCAAAGTGGAGGCGTCTTACTTTCGATGCGCAAGAATTACCGGAGCAGCGAAAAGATCATCGAGTATGTAAACGAAATGTCCGCGCGCGCTTTCCCCGGCCTCGAAGGGCTGGAGGCGTGTGGCGGGGCTGATCATGTGAGGATCGAACTCTCCTCGCCGGAAGAAGGCGAAGAACACGGAGCGGCTCTCGATGCAGAGCGCGTAGCGCAAAAGATCGGGGAACTGTGTGCAAAGGGTCGAAAATACGAAGAGATCGCGCTCCTTTTTCGCACTCATGCGAGGATCCCGATCTACGAAGACATCCTGAACGCGTATCACATTCCTTGTATCAACCACAGTTCCGTATCCTTCTGGCGAAGGCAAGAAATCCTCGACATGGAGCAGATTTTTCGGATTGTGGTAGATCCTGAGGACGATCTCGCATGGACGGCGTATTTGCGATCACCGATTCACGAGCTGAACGATCGCGTTCTCTTGGAGTGGGCGCAGGGTCCCGGAAATTGGGAGACACGGTTGACGGCTCGAAAGTTCGAAGGCTCGGATGCGGCCGACCATATCCTCTCAACGGTTCGAAAGTGGAGGGATTACGCAGAACGGATGCCTGCAGTCGAGCTTTTTTGGAAGATCTTGGAAGAGAGTGAATACGAGGCATATTGTGCATCGAAAGCGGATGCCGAGAGAAGTCTCGCGAATCTGAATGCGCTGGCCGAGTGGATTTACGAACAGGCGAATACGCATCGGCTCACCCTGCCCGCCATAGTGCAGGCATGGATGCGAATGCGCGGGGCTCGCGCCGAAGAGGCGGAAAGCGGCACGGAAGAGGGCGGTGCGGTTTCCCTGATGTCGATCCATAAGGCGAAGGGTTTGGAAAAGCCCGTGATCTTTTTTGTCGGGATCGATGCGAAAGCGAATACCGCAGTCGATTCATTTCTCTACGATACGGAGCTAGGGATCGGGTTTCAGAGTGCCAGGGGGTCAGGCCGCTACGAACTCGTCAAGGAAAAAGTAAAAGCCGCAAATCTGGAAGAAGAGAAGCGCGTATTATACGTAGCGCTTACCCGACCCAAAGAGCATCTCGTGTTGACACTGCAAACCGGGTCGGTGCAAAATTATCGGAAGGTGTTGAGCGAGTTCGAGATGGATCCGATTGCGCTTCCGCGAATGCAGAGTCGTTCTCAGGATTCACTCGATTACAAAGAGCCGGCCAAGACAAAGATTTCATTTCCGAACTTGAATCGCTTTGCCGATCGCCTGATCGGGCAGCGCAAAAAATTCAGCATTTCGGAGGCCGATGTATACTTTTCCTGTCCGCGCGACTGGTATTATCGGTATGCGATCGGCTTAAAACCTAACTGGGCAAGCTCCCTGCTAAAAGACGTGGAGCACGGACTCGAATACGCCGATGAATTCACGCTATCCGGAGCAAAAAAAGGAACGCTCTTTCACAGGATGGCGGAGTTTGACGACACGATCGAAATCTCCGCGTGCATCGACCGGGCGAGCCGCGAGCTCTTTGTGAATCCTTCAAATCGCGAGAGAGAAGAACTGGCCAACTGGTTGCGGTCTTATCGCACGAAAAAGCCGAAAGGAAAGCTGCGGCACGAACTCGAATTCGAGTGGGAGAGAAACGGCATCCTTTGGACCGGCAGTGTCGATCTCCTGCATACGACGGATAACGGGTACGAAATCTACGATTTTAAAACGAATCGGTCGGATGAAGGGCTGGGCGATCGTTATGCATTGCAAATGCGCTTTTATGCCATCGCCATGGAAGCGCTATACGGGAAGCTCCCCATACGTGCTTCCTTGTGGTGGTTGCCGGGAGACCGGATGTTGGAGGCCGATTTATCAAAGCGGAGCTTGGAAGAAGTAGAAGAAAAGCTCAACGAATTCACCCGCTTTGCCCTATCGAAGAAAAGCCTTCGGGAAATCCCCATGTGTGAAAACTGCAAGCATCACTGCGTATGGAGTTCAATTTGTATAAATAATGCACAATAGACCCGTTTCGGGTTAGTGCCCTGTGATTGCAGGGTATATATACGAAGACACTGAAGACTGGGGGACCGAATATGAAATGGCAAGGTAGACGAAGCAGTAGCAATGTTGAAGATAGACGCGGACAAGGGGGCTTTTCAAGAGGCTCCGGAGGCGGGGGGCGTATCCCGACTCTGCCGATCGGCGGCGGTTTGGGATTGATCATCATGATCATCATATTCCTCATGCAAGGTGGATTGGGGAATTTGGGAGGGCAACAACCGCAGCAACAAACCCCGATGCCGACCTCGGCTCAAGAGGATAAGCTGAAGGAATTTGCGGGGGTTGTGCTTGCAGACACGGAGGATGTCTGGCATGACTTATTCGCCGAGCAAGGCTATACCTATAAAGAACCGAATCTCGTGCTCTTTACCGATTCGGTGCAGTCCGCATGTGGAGTAGCCGGTTCTTCGACGGGTCCGTTTTACTGCCCGGGGGACCAGAAGCTTTATATCGACTTATCGTTCTTCAACCAACTCGCGACAAAGTATCAGGCATCCGGCGACTTTGCGATGGCTTATGTCATCGCGCATGAGGTAGGGCATCATGTGCAGACTTTACTCGGGATTACCGATCAAGTTTTCGCACTGAAAAACACGATGAGTGAAGCCGATTTTAATAAATATCTCGTTCGCTTCGAATTGCAGGCGGATTACTTCGCAGGCGTTTGGGCGCACCACATCGATACTAAAGGCTATCTCGAAGAGGGAGACTTAAATGAAGCGCTAAATGCAGCATGGCAGATCGGAGACGACACTTTGCAAAAGCAACACCAAGGCTATGTCGTACCGGACAGCTTTACGCACGGCACCTCTAAACAGCGAAGTGATTGGTTTCATGAAGGCTTCAAAAAGGGCACCATCCGAGACGGCGACACCTTCAACTTAGCCGATCCGTCATAAAGGAGACATCGTATGAGATACTTTACGGCTATTGTCAATCAAGAGGAGAAGCCCGGCATTGCGATCGGAGACCGGGCCGCTTTTCTTTCCGAACTCGTCTCGTCTCCACCAAAGACTTTGTTGGAGTGGATTCAAAGCCAGCATCGCGCACAGCTAGATCACCTAAACGAGGCGGATCTACCTCACGCGCTTTCGGACTTGACGTTAACTGCACCGATCCCTCGGCCGATTCACGACGTGCTTTGCGTCGGGAAAAATTATTTAGATCATATTGCGGAATTAGGCGGTAGCGGAGAAAAACCGATCGCGAATTACTTTTCAAAGCGCGTACTTCGAATTGTGGGGCCGGGTGAGCCGGTCATCGGCCAGTTTGAACTGGACGAAAAGCTCGACTATGAGGTAGAACTCGCGGTTGTAATCGGAAAAGAGATGCGGGATGTAAGCCCCGAAGAAGCTTGGGATTCTATTTTCGGCTTCAGCATTTTGAACGATTATTCGTCAAGAACATTGCAAATGGCACATGGACAATGGTATCGAGGGAAGTCCCTGGACGGCTATACGGCGATGGGACCCTGGATCTGTACAAAAGATGAATTTGAGAGGCCGCTCGCACTGGATCTGAAAGCCTTCGTGAATGACGAGCTGCGTCAAAACGCGAATACTTCGATTATGATTTTCGGTGTGGAGGAGATGTTATCAGAAATTTCCCACGGCATCACTTTGGAACCGGGCGATATCATCGCGACTGGAACTCCTTCAGGTGTCGGGATGGGGATGAAGCCGCCGGTATTCTTGCAGCGCGGGGACAAAGTCACCCTCACAATTGAAGGAATCGGCACCTTGGAGAACAAGATCGTATAGACCCGGTTGACAAACCGAATTTCCGGGGTTATACTTACCGTAATTCGATAGAAAACTTTGACGAGGAGAGTATGTCAGCGGAAACTCCAAAGAGAGCCTGGGTAGGTGAGAGCAGGCGAGTGAAAACCGACGGAAAATGGCCTCTGAGTATCGCATTGAGATCTTTGATTCAGGTGCGACGTGCGCACACGTTAACGTGCCGGGGTATGAATTCGTACCCGATGAGATCTGCCTCGTGAGAGGTGGATGAAAATGGGTGGTAACACGTGAGTCGACTCTCGTCCCATAACCGAACGGTTGTGGAACGGGAGTTTTTTGATTGGAGGCGCCATGCTGGAAGTAAAAAATGTCAGTAAATCATTTCCCTTCAAGGAGGGAAAACTGCACGCGGTAAAAGATGTCAGTTTCAGCGTGGAGAAAGGGGAGATATTCGGGATTATCGGGTTGTCGGGTGCCGGAAAGTCCACATTATTGCGGTGTATCAACGCGCTGGAAAAACCGGATCACGGTCAAGTTCTGATGAACGGGGTCGACCTGCTCGCACTAAAGGAACCGGAACTCCTCGAAAAAAGAAAAGAAATCGGGATGATCTTTCAAGGCTTTAATCTCCTGATGCAAAAAAATGCGATGCAAAATATCTTGCTCCCTGCGCACTTTCACCACGCGGATAAAAAGGAGGCTAAAGAGCGCGCTGCAGAAATGCTCGACTTAGTCGGTCTATCGGATAAAAAGGACGAGTACCCGGCGAACCTATCCGGAGGGCAGAAGCAACGGCTCGCGATCGCGAGAGCGCTGGTCATGCAGCCAAAGCTATTGTTGTCGGACGAAGCGACCTCGGCGCTCGACCCGCAGACGACCGATGCGATCTTGAAACTCTTGAAGCGCATTGTGCAGACGCTCGATCTGTCGATCGTGATGATCACCCATCAGATGGAAGTGGCGAAGGAAATCTGCGACCGGGTGGCGGTGATGGAAAACGGGCGCTTTATCGAACAGGGCACGGTCCACGATATGTTCTTGCGTCCGCAAGAGAAGAGAACCCGAGAGATGATTCAGGGGATTCAAGATGAACTCGGAGAACCGAGGCCAACGGGAGCCAATACCATGTATCGCCTTGCTTTCGACAAACCGACCGCGACAAAGCCGATCATCTCGCAAGCGATACGAAAATTCGAGGTCGACGTCAATATCTTGGCGGGGAATATCCATCAGGTACAAGACGATCAGCTCGGCACATTGTATGTAGAGTTTCTGGGAGACAAAGATCGGATCCGTCTTGCGTTGGAAGAGATTGAAAAGAACGGTGTCAGTTGGGAGGTGAGCGAATGAGTGAACTATGGAAAGGGTCGATGCAGACCCTGTATATGACAGGGGTATCCACTTTGATCGCCGTATTGCTCGGCTTTCCCTTGGCGGTGCTTTTGATCTTCACTAGGCCGGACGGACTGAAGCCGAATTCTCTCATCTATAAGGCGACGAACACGGTCGTCAATGTCATACGATCGATCCCCTTTATCATCTTGATGATCATCCTGTTTCCGTTGGCAGCTCTTTTGATCGGGAAACGGACGGGGTCGACCGCAACGATCATCTCCCTCTCGATTGCGGCGGCACCCTTTGTCGCACGGATCATCGAGCAGAGTCTTTTGGAGGTAGAACCCGGATTGATCGAAGCCGCGCGCTCCATGGGGGCAGACCCCTACCAAATCCTCTTTCGGGTACTCTTACCCGAAGCGACACCCTCGTTGATCATGGGGATTACGACTTCCGTGATCAATATCGTAGGATACACCGCGATGGCGGGGGCGATCGGAGGAGGCGGGCTGGGGGACGTCGCCATTCGATTCGGACTGTATAAAATGAATACGAACCCCGAAATTCTTTGGGGTGCTGTATTGCTCATCGTACTTTTAGTACAACTCGTTCAGTGGGTGGGAAATACCCTCTCACGAAGAAAAAATCATGCCTAAAGGCCGGAGGAAAAAATGAAAAAAAGAATTATATTTGTTTTGGCAATTGCACTGTTTGCTTTTGCATTGAGCGCTTGTGCACCGAAAGCAGAAGCGAAAGTAGAAGAAGTTGTCGTGAAGATCGGCGTTTCGCCGGCACCGCATGCGGAGATCGTAAAGCAAGTGGAAGAGGACTTGGCTAAAGAAGGGGTAAAACTCGAGATCATCGAATATTCCGATTACATCGTGCCAAATTTAGCGCTGGATCAAGGCGATATCGACATCAACTTCTTCCAACACGCACCGTATCTCGAAGCGTTCTCGAAGGAAAATAATCTGGATCTTGAAGTATTGGGCGGAATTCACATCGAACCGATGGCGGTTTATTCGGACCAATACAAGTCTCTCGATGAAATTCCGGACGGTGCTGAAATCTATTTTCCCAATGATGCGACAAATGGCGGACGCGCGCTCCTGCTGCTCGAAAAAAGCGGTTTGATCGAACTCGCACCGAATGCAGGTCTCGAAGCGAATGAAAACGACATTTTGAAGAATCCGAAGGGACTCGTGTTCACACCGCTCGAAGCGGCTGTGGTTGCAAAAGTATACAAGGATGCGGCGGCTGCCGTGATCAACGGAAACTATGCGATTGAAAACGGATTAAATCCGGTGGAAGACTCGATCGCGATCGAGGATGCAGATTCCCCATATGTAAACGTGCTGGCGATTCGCAAGGGTGAGGCGAGCAACGAAGCGTATCAAAAGGTGCTGAAGGCTATCCAGAGCGATAACGTGAAAAAATTCATCCAAGACAATTATAAAGGCGGCGTAATCCCGACATTTTAGCACAATAGAGCAATTGAATAGGCAATCGTAGAAAGTTGGCGCGAAAGCGCCTTTTCTATTTCGCTTGAATTTGGTATGATAGTACTAGAATAAAGGTGGAATGTTATGGGAATATGGAAGCGTGCGGCCAGTAGAATCTTTTATGCCGCGGCGGTCGTGCTGAATGCGATCTTCGGAGGCTTCATTGCGATTTTAGATACAATCGTCATTTTGACGGAATGGCTTAGGAGAAGCTTTCTGCAACTATTGCTTGCGGGCGGCTGTCTTTTGTTTTTCTTATTGATGAATCCGATCGGGCTTTTGATCCTCCTCCGAGGAGAAGTGCTGGTTTTTTTATTGGTGATATTCGGCGTACCCATGCTCGGAAGATCCTTTATCAGCCTACTGCAATACGGCCAGTATGTTTCAACGGAATACCTTTTCGATTATGCCGATTACCTGAAAAAGGGAAAGAGCAGAAAATTCAGAAGCTTCGGTGAATACGGCGCAAAATACATTCGCATGGAACAAGAGAAGCAGGAGCGAGCGCAAAGAGCCAGAAGAGAAGCCGAACAACGGATGTGGGAAGAGCGCTTTCGAGCCTGGTATGAGCAATCCGGCGGCCAAACCTACTATGGCACCCGTGACCCATACGGAAGATACGCAGGGCAAGGGCAATACCGAAGGCCCGGCGGACAACAGACACAAAACCCATATGAGGATTTCGTGGCGCGATATCAAAATGCAACCCGAATCTTGGGTGTTCCATTGGATACCGACGAATACCAGGTGAAACTGCAATATCGCAAACTCGCGAAGCAGCTACACCCGGATGTTAATCCGTCGGCGGACGCCACAAAAAAATTCCAAGAATTAAGCGATGC
>CAZFWK010000010.1:0-9518 GCA_964522555.1 uncultured Peptoniphilaceae bacterium
TGGGCCTTGAAGTAGCGGAAATTCCGGAAAATGAGTACGCCGTGGTCCAGCTCAAAGGGGAGATGCCGGCTTGTATTCATGCAGGGTGGAAATATGTAATGGGAGAGTTCGTTCCGAAACACGGGTACGTGCACAGCGGAGCGCCCGATTTAGAAGTATACCGAGACGGCGATATGCAATCTCCTGAGTACGAGATGGAGCTTTGGGTGCCGATCAAAAAGGCCTAAGAACGAATCGGCACATTACACAGGGAGAACTACCAAATCCCCAAAAGATGCTGCATCCAAAGGCTGACTGCGGAAATCGAAATCCAGCACACCGCACCCATCACGAGCGCCTTCCCGCCGGTTTTCACCAAGTGTACGACATCGGTACCGAGCCCGATCGCAGCCATCGCCATTACGATGAAAAATTTCGAAAGCGTCTGCAGCGACTTGAAGACCGAAGGATCCACTCCTTGTGCCGTGAAGAATGTGGTGATCACAGAGGCCAACAAAAAGAAGAGGATAAACTTCGGAAATGCCTTCGACAAGCTGAACTTCGCGCCCTTGCCTTGATTTTTTGATGCCGTGTAGAGCGCCAGCACGAAGGTGATCGGGATGATCGCCAGCGTCCTCGTGAGCTTCACGATCGTCGCGGAGTCGAGCGTGTTTGCGCCGGGATGCAACCCATCCCAAGCCGTCGCGGCAGCCGTCACGGAAGAGGTGTCGTTTACAGCCGTACCGGCAAAAAGCCCGAATCCCGTGTCGGAGAGTCCGATGGCGCTGCCCAGCGTGGGAAAAATGAGTGCCGCAAGTACATTAAAAAGAAAGATGACGGAGATCGCCTGTGCGATCTCCTCGTTTTTTGCGCCGATCACGGGAGCGGTCGCTGCGATCGCGGAACCCCCGCAGATCGACGAGCCCACCCCGATCAGAGTCGAGATATTTCCGGGCATCTTCAGTTGCTTTTGCAATAGAAATGCGACCAAGAGCGCCGTGGCGATCGTAGAGACGATAATTGGAAGAGACATCACCCCGACCTTCGCGATCTCAGACAGATTGAGCCCAAACCCGAGTAAGACGACGGCGAATTGCAAGACATATTTCGAGGTAAATCCAATTCCGGGTGCATAGGGCTCTTTATTCTTTAGAATTTGTGTGATCAACATCCCCGCTAAAATCGCAAATACCGGCCCACCGATGATCGGGAAATAGCGCCCGGCTTGATAGCAAACCACGGCGATGATCAAACACAGTAGGACGCCTTTCGCTTTACTCTTCATACTACACCTCTCCCATTCCAAAATATTGGCAATAAAAAAGACCCGAAGGTCTTGTCGTCAAAATATGTAACCGTACACCCAATATCGAATCCTCGCTCCCAAGCGTAACCGAAACAGTTGGCTCGAGACAGGCACCCTCACAACACACAGAAGGGACCACTTATCGCTGCTTCCTCCCGGACCTGACGAGGTTCATAGCTTTCTGTTGCGTAAGACCCATCCGTCAACACTACTTACTTCGGGCAGACCATGGGATTGAGCACCCTCCACTGGGCATCCACCCTGCTATAGCGGATTGCAGGTTACAAGGCACCGCTAACTCCCCGTGTAGTACGGTATGGCGGAGAGCGAGGGATTTGAACCCTCGTAACGCTATTAACGTTAACACGATTTCCAATCGTGCGCCTTCAGCCGCTCAGCCAGCTCTCCGTAACTTGACCTATTATAATGGAAAGCGCGAAAGAAGTCAAACGGAGTAATATTAGGGGCAATTTCCAGTTGTAGGATAAAAAGGGACATCGGATTGACTCGCCTTGAAGCGTACGCTATAATGTACGTATATGGAGGGGATCCGATTGTTGAATATCAATGCCACTAATTTTCGCAAGAATCTATTTGCGATGCTCGAACAAACCATAAAATACAACGAGACCGTAAACATCAGCACGAAGGATGGGAATGTCGTTGTGATGAGTGAAGAGGACTATCGCGGTATGGTCGAAACATTACGCTTATTGTCTGACCCTTCAATGAAGGAGAAACTGACAGAGGGCATGCAAACTCCACTTTCCGACTGTGTGGCGGAAAGTGAGATCGAATGGTAGCATATCGTATCTTTTACACGAAGACGGCGGTAAAAGATATTTCCAAGATTAAAGCGGCGAAATTAGAGAAGAAAGTACTGGCATTATTGGATGTGATCCGAGAAAATCCATATCAATCGCCGCCTACCTATGAAAAGTTGATCGGAGATTGGAAAGGGCTCTACTCGCGGCGAATCAATCTTCAGCATAGATTGGTATACGAAGTTCTGGAAGAGGAGAAAGCCATAAAAGTGATTAGCTTATGGTCTCACTACGAACGATTGTAGCCATGCTCTTAGCCCCATTCGGGGTTTTTTTGTTCGCAATTTTCCCGGATTCCTATGGTATAATCTAACGAGTGGAGGAGTGACCCTATGCAGACCTTATATCGAGCGTTTCGGCCGGATACTTTTGACAAAGTGGTCGGGCAGGATCAGATCGTACAAATATTGAAAAATCAGGTGCAGTCGGGTACCGTCGGGCACGCGTATTTGTTTCACGGGACGCGTGGGACGGGCAAGACTTCGTGTGCGAAGATCCTTTCTCGCGCGGTCAACTGCCTGAATCCGCAACACGGAAACCCTTGCAACGAGTGTGAGAATTGCCTCCGGATTCTGGAAGAAAGCACCATGGATGTAACCGAGATGGATGCGGCTTCCAATCGAAGGATCGACGACATTAGGGATCTTCGAGAGAAAGTAAAGTATCTGCCGAGTCAGATGAAAAAGAAAGTGATTATCATCGACGAGGCGCATATGATCACGACAGAGGCGTTCAACGCGCTCTTAAAAACGCTCGAAGAACCGCCGGCACATTTGCTGTTCATCTTGGCGACGACGGAGATCGATAAGATCCCCGCGACGATCGCGTCTCGCTGCCAGATCTTCACCTTTAGGCGGATCTCCGCGCAAGACATTCAGCACAATCTGGAGGATATCCTCTCGCAGATCGAAAGACCGGTCGAGCCGGGTGCCTTGGAGAGCATCGCCTATGCCGCAGATGGCGCGATGCGGGATGCGCTGAGTTCTCTGGAGCTGGTACTGGGGGCTACGGAAGGCACGATCACCGCGACTGACGTGCAGGCGGTGACGGGCAATGTGAGCCATGTGCAGCTCTTTACCATCACGGATGCGATCGCAGATAAAGACACCAAGACCGCCATGCTCGCCGTACAGGCGATCAGGGACGCGGGAAAGGAAGCGGAGGCGATCTTGGAGGATCTGACCGAGCATTATCGCCAGCTGATCACCTGCCTCGTAACAGCGGACCGAAGGTTGTTCTCCGGTTCCGACGAGCAGTACGAAGTATATGTGGAAAAGAGCCGGACGATCCCCGAGGAGACGCTCTTGGAGAGCCTCACAAAGTTGATCGAAGCGCAGGATAATTTGCGATACACCGACAACGCGAACACGCTGCTTGTGACGGCCGTGCTTACGCTTTGCTCGATCGCGAAGAGAAAGACGCTTGAAGAGCGCATCGCGGAGCTGGAAGCGTATCTCTTTCACCCGAAAGCAAAGGGCGAGCGGGTAGCGGTCGAACCGCCGGTGCAAGAGCAAAAGCCGGTGACCCAAGAAAAGGCTCCGCCTGAAAAAGAGACTGTGATCCCGAAACCGACACCGGAAGAAGTGCCGATAGAGGAACCGCAGCGAGAAGAACCGCAGGAAGAAACCACGCAAGAGGAACCCGCGACAAAAGAATTCGACGGGATCACGCGCACCCAGTGGGGGAAGATTCTCGAGAATATCAAGAGAAGAAGCGTGCCTACCTATGCATACTTGCATGAAGGCAAGCTGATCGGGTCGAAGACGGACGAACTTACGGTTCTCTTTCCCGATACGCACGAGATTCACCGCAATGCGGTCTCAAAAAAAGAAAACTACGCGCTGATCAAAGAGGAAGTCGAAAGGCTGAGCCTTCGCGACACGCGGTTGAAATTTATATTGGAAAAGGAACAAGAAGACAAGGGAGAAGTCGCAGATTTGCAATCGGTGATCGACTTCTTCGGGGCAGAAAATATCGAATTCAAATAGGAGGCTACGATGAAACGCGGATACCCCGGAATGGGCGGAAACATGAACAATATGATGAAGCAGATGCAAAAAATGCAAAAGCAAATGGAAGAAATGCAAAAGAAGCTGGAAGAGGAAGAGATTACGGCGCAGTCCGGCGGAGGTGCGGTTGAGGCTACGGTAAGCGGCAAAAAGCAACTGGTTGCGCTCAATATCGACCCCGACGCGATCGACCCGGAAGATAAGGAAATGTTGGAAGACCTGATCATTGCCGCTGTGAATGAAGCCCTTCGCGAGGTCGAGCAAAAAGCCGAGCGCGAAATGTCGAAGCTCACCGGCGGGATGAAGATCCCCGGTATGTAATGGACTACTATCCCAAATCGGTTCAGCGCCTCATCGAGGCGCTGACGCATTTACCGACCATCGGCCGAAAAAGCGCGCAAAGGCTTGCGATGAATCTCGTGGAAAAGCCGGATGCCGAGGTCGAAGCGCTGATCCAAGCCCTGCAAGATGTGAAAGACAAGGTCGTACACTGCAGCATCTGTAACAATCTGACCGATAAAGAAATCTGCAATATCTGCGAGGACAAGTCCCGAGACGCCTCGCTTGTTTGCGTGGTGGAGGATGTGCAGGGTTTGATCGCAATTGAAAAGACCAGGGGCTTTCGAGGTCTGTACCATGTGCTGGGAGGCCTCCTGAACCCCATGCAGGGCGTAAACCCGCAAGACCTGCACTTGGACTCGCTCGTTCAAAGGATCGCGCACGAAGACATCCGAGAGCTCGTGCTGGCGTTTAGCCCGACGGTCGAAGGCGATGTGACGGCGCACTTTATTCAAGACGTCTTGAAAGATACCGATATCGCACTCACGCGGATCGCCTCCGGCATCCCGATTGGTGCTTCGCTCGAATACTTCGACGGACAAACCCTGATTCAAGCGCTCGAGGATCGAAGAAAGCTGTAGGTGGAATATGCATAAAACCCTCTTTGCCGTAACGGAAGAGAAGATAACACTCGGAAAAAATCCCGCTTATCTGTACACCCCGCAGGAGTCGCCCAGGCGCGCCGGCATCGTCTTTTACCACGGGTGGAGCAGCAGTGCAAAGGCGAACCGCTTTCGCGCGATGACGCTCGCGTCGCACGGCTACACGGTGCTCTTGCCGGACGCGATTCACCACGGGGAACGCGGCACGCTCCCTTACGACGAACGAAAAACCGTGTCGCAGTACTTTTTCGAAGTGATTGACACGAGTACCGAGGAATACCCGAATCTGGAACGGAAGTTTTCGGTTCTGGGAATCGAAGACGTGATGGTCGCCGGGCACTCTATGGGCGGGTATACGGCATCGTCCGTATTTACGACATACCCAAGCCTAAAGGCGGTCGTCAATTTAAACGGCAGCTTTTCCTTTCAGCCGATCGTGGACCGAATGCGAGACACGCACGAAGGAACGGAGCTGGAAGAGCTGATCGCCGTACACAGACCGTATACGATGGATCCGATGAAAAACCTTGAAAAGCTCATCGACCGCCCGATTCTGATGCTCGCGGGCGGTGCGGACGAAGTCATATTCGCGGATTGGCAGAGGGAATTTTACGAGTCGATCCGGCCGAGCTATCAAGACCAAACGAGGATTCGGATGGTCGAAACGCCTCGCCTCGGTCACTTTGTGACGACCAATATGATGGAAGAGACCGTTCTTTGGGCGGATCGATTTATAGGAGGAGCCGAATGAAATTACGAATCGGCGTATTGTTGCTATTGGTCGCGGCTGCCGTCTTCATGCAAGAAGTCCTGGTTATGGATCTCTTGTCGACGGTATTGCTCCTCTTTGCGGGCTATGTGATCTTCTTTTGGGTGTTCAATTTCTTTCGCACGCGCGTGTTCGAAACGGCTCTAAAACCCGATACTTATATCAAGATGAACCGAATCGCAGCCGCCTACTCGGGCAAGGGAAGTAAGGCGGAAACGGCGTCGAAGCTGAACGCGGCCCAAGGCTATATCGACAAAGGCGACAAGAGAGGCGCGCAAGAGCAGGTTGACGGCATTACGAGCCATCTCGAATTCCAATCGCCGGCATCGCAACACAAGTACAAAATGATCGAAGGATATTTGCATTTATTTGAGAAAAATGTGCGAGGCGCGCAAAAAGCCGTCGCCAAATCCCCACTGGACAATCAAATTCAAAAGCAGCAAAAAAGGGAGATGGCATTCGTGCGCGCACTCTTGTATTTGACGCAAAAGGATAAGACGAACGCCAAAGAGGAGATCGCAAAGCTCAACATGCCAAAAAACAACCGCGACCAACTCCTGCGGCTCTACGCGTACGGTTGGTACCTGCACCAAACGGCCGAGTACGAAAAAGCAGCCCAAGCGATGCTCCCGATTCTCGAAAACGGCGAGCGCCTCTGGATTGCTAAGGAAGCGAAGCTTCTAAAGCAAGCGGCCGAAGCGAAAAGAGACTACACTCCATGGACCACGGTATAGCGCTTGTCCGCTTATCTTCACGCAAAACCGCGTAATTCCAATAAAAAAACGAACCTCGTTTTCTCATGAGGTTCGTTTTATTTTGGATTAATTGACTGCGTTCAGTTTCTTGAGCATGACATTGATGTCGATGCCGTGAACCATAGCCGCCTCTTCCAAAGACTCCATTTGGCTACCCGGACAACCTACGCAAGAAAGACCCATCTCCAGCAATACGTCGACCGTATTCGGATTGGCGCGAATGACTTCGCCCACTACCATATTCTTAGTGAATTCCATAAGAATCCCCCCTTTTCTAATAATCGTTGACTCTATTTTACCCTATTTGGGTGAAGAGTAACAGAACAAAAGTGACATAATGCAAAATATTTCGAAGAAAAACCGGATTGAAGACAAATTGTTTTTCCGTATAGACAGAGAAGGAGAGGACGGTACACCCCTTGAGGCCTTATCCTGGCCGAGCGGTCCGTGAGCGTGCCGAAAGGGGTGTGCCGGCCTCGACTGAACGAAGCTTAATAGATCTCTGATTTTCTTCGAAGAAAAACCCCCGGACAGTTACCGAGGGTTTCGTTACACTATCTTCCGACGGGGATGATCGACTCGACCACACCCATCACCAATGCTCCGATCAACGCGCCGATCACGGAAATATCCAATCCGCTCACGAGCATTCCCGTCACATACAGGATCACGGCGGTAACTAAGAATCCGACAACCCCTTTACCAAAAGGCGAGGCATCCAGTCCCGTAAAGTTGACAACTAGGTAATCCAAAAGTCCGATTACGATCGCGGCAATGATCAAGGCGAAAGGACCTCCCGAATTGCGAAAGCCCGGTGTGAAAAATGCGGTGATCCCGATCACCAACGCGCCCAGCAGGATGCGAATGACCAGACCGCCTAAATTGCTTTTATTATTTCCGTTTTTGTCCATGAATATCTCCTTTTAGTTTGAACCGATTTACAAGCTATTCATATCCAAATCACGGTTCGTTCAAACAGCTTCACATAGAATTTACGAGATCCTACGAGCAACCGCCTCCGCCCTTCGAGGTGCGAACGGTGAAACCTCTTCGAAACGGATTGTCCGACACGTCGATCGAAAAGGACCCGTAGTCGTCTCCGTAATTCTGGTCGACAGCAAATTTCACGCCGTCTACTTCGGTTAAGCTGTCGTCATCTTGTTTGGTATCAAGTACCAGATCCCATACGGGACCCGATCAGGAACGCCCTCCGATACGCACGCGCACGACATCGTACTTTTGCTCGTACTTTGCGATAAGCTCTTTCAATTCCGCGAGTGCGGGTTCTGAAACTTGGAAATTGATCATTTGTAACCCTCCTAATTATACTACACAATTATCATACACATTATATACCCGAATCCGGTTACTCGAATCACTTAGTGAGAGAAAACAGGAAAGATTGCATTGAATGTGTATTTTCTGTATAATAACGGGAAGAATCAATTATCGCACTGAGAAGGAAAGGCTGGGAGCCTTTTCTTTTTTCAGTACTATCAGAGGAGTGGAAACATGACCGAAGAGAAAGAATTTTTTCTCACGCAAGAAGGCCTGACGGATCTCGAGAATGAACTCGAAGAGTTAAAAACGAAAAAGAGAACAGAAATTGCCGAGAAAATAAAGACCGCCCGCGAATTCGGAGACTTGTCCGAGAATGCGGAATACGACCAAGCGAAAAACGAACAAGCCTTGATCGAAGACCGTATCGTGAAAATCGAGAATATTTTACGAAACGCTGTCACCATCGAAGAGGACAGTCTGAATACGGATATTGTAGCCATCGGTTCGAAGGTCCATCTATTGGATCAAGATGACAACGAAGAAGTCGTCTACACGATCGTCGGGACTGCGGAAACGGACCCCAAGAAAGGCCGAATTTCCAATGTGTCGCCGGTGGGGAAAGCCGTGCTCGGAAAGAAAGTCGGCGACATCGTAACTGTAGCCGCGTCCAATGTAACCAGCACCTATAAGGTGCTTGCCATCACAAAATAGAAAGGGGTGTCCCGTTGACTGAACCGTCCATGAACGAAATGCGCCGCATCCGATTCGACAAGCTCGACGCTTTGATCGAAGCCGGAAAAGACCCGCATCAGATAGAAAATTTCAAAGACCGTACCTATAGTGAAGACATCAAAGCGCGCTTCGAAGAACTCGAAGAAAAGACCGTGCGCGTTGCCGGCAGAATCATGTCGAAACGCGGCCATGGCAAGGTCAGCTTTGTACACATTTTAGACGCGGAAGGGAAAATTCAGTTGTTCCTGAAAAAGGACGTACTCGGGGACGCCTACGAAGAAACCAAAACGCTCGACATTGGGGATATCATCGGCTGCGAAGGCGAAGTGTTTCGCACCAATACCGGAGAAATTTCCGTGCGCGCAAGGGAGATCACGCTTCTCACGAAGTCGCTCACCATTTTGCCCGAAAAGTTCCACGGGCTAAAGGATATCGACCTTCGCTATCGCCAGCGCTATGTGGACCTCATTGTGAACCCGGAGGTGCGAGATACCTTCCGCCTTCGCTCAAAGATCATCTCGGAAATCAGAAGATACCTGGATGATGCAGGATTCCTCGAAGTAGAAACCCCGATCTTAGGAACCATCGCAGGCGGCGCGTCCGCAAGACCCTTCACGACGCACCATAATACGCTGGATATCGAAATGTATATGCGAATCGCAAACGAGTTGTATCTGAAACGACTCATCGTAGGCGGTTTCGACAAAGTGTATGAAATGGGCCGGATGTTCCGAAACGAAGGGATGGACCAAACCCATAATCCCGAATACACCGCAATGGAGCTCTACCAAGCGTACGGCGACTACGAAGATATGATGGAAATCACCGAAAACCTGATCGCAACGGTAGCACAAAGGGCGATCGGAACCATGGTCGTGGAATATGGCGAGCACACGCTCGACTTTACCCCGCCCTGGAGAAG
>CAZFWK010000010.1:9618-27427 GCA_964522555.1 uncultured Peptoniphilaceae bacterium
GCCGCTTCGAAGCGCAAGTGAAGCAAAGAGAAGCCGGCGACGACGAAGCCAATATGATGGACTCGGATTTCGTGTACGCGCTCGAAGTGGGGATGCCCCCGACCGGCGGCTTGGGAATTGGGATCGACCGCGTCATCATGATGTTGACAAACAATCAATCGATCAGAGACGTCATCCTCTTCCCGACAATGAAACCTGAAACCGCCGGCGCTCAAGAAGAGCAAGAAGAAATAGAAGCGGAGTCGTAGAAATACCGAATCAACCGCATCTTAAACCCCTCACTACCGCGAAAATTTACAAGCACGCGAAGAGAGGGGTTTTTTATACCCATAGGAGAAAGTATGAAAGTATTACACTTGCTCGGTCAACATCCATCTAGAACCGGATCTGGCACTTCATTTCGTGCGATTATCAGCGGACTCAACCAATTCGGGCACGACCAACACGCGATCTATGGGCTAAATGCCGATCATACCCCGGAAGAGGTCGGTTGCCCGGCGACACCCGTTATCTTCGAAAAAAAGATCGACGGTTTCCCATTATTCGGCATGAGCGACCTCATGCCATACGAAACGAAGCGATTTTGCGATATGACGGAAAGCGACTTTGTGACCTGGTCTGAAAAGTTTCTGAGAACTTTTCTTGAAGTTACCGCTGCGGGCGATTTCGATGTCATCATTTCGCACCACTTACACCTGCTGACTGCCGTAGTCGCGAGACATACGCACATCCCCGTCGTGGGCGTAAGCCATGGGACGGACCAAGCGCAGTTGCACCGAAACCCGCACCACCTGAGATATGTGAAAGATGCACTGAAAAACATCCCGCTGATCGTAACCAATGCACACGATCAGAGTCTCGAAATTGCCGCGCAGTTGGGCACGCCGATAGAGCGGATCAAAGTGCTTGGCGGAGGCTACGACCCCAGCTTCTTTTACCCCGGAGAAGCTTCGCCGCCTCCACCTTACCGGATCGTCTACAGTGGGAAGATCAGTGAGCATAAGGGGTTGCGTCCGCTTTTTTACGCGCTCGCGAATGTAAAGAAAGATACTGACTTCATCTTGACGATTGCAGGTACCGGGAAAGGAGAAGAGACCGACGAGCTGATCGCATTGGGAGAGAGGCTCGCCCTTCCGATCGAGTACAAGGGCTTTTTGCATCAGAAAGAATTAGGCGAGTTGTATCGAACTCAACATCTCTTCGTATTGCCGTCCTATGCGGAAGGGCTTTCTTTGGCCACGATTGAAGCGATCGGGGCAGGGCTCTCTTGTGTCGTAACCTACTTACCGAATTTAATCGCTTATTTACCGAAAGATATTTTGGATTCGGGACAGATTTTATTTACAGAATCGTTTTCCCAAACGCCCCTCAAGGAGGAAGATCCTGCATTTCAAAGGCTTGTCACGGTACTTGAAGAAAGTGTTAAAATCCAACTGCGGAAAATGTTAACTCTTAATGAAAAATGGGGTACAATAGGAAGTAATGAAATCACATGGTGCGGGCGAGTGGAGCTCTTGAACGCATGGATTTCAGACATCATACCTCTTGGTTTTTAAAATGGAAAGGAGACCTGTACAACTATGAGCAAACACTTATTTATCCCCGGTCCTATCGACGTATCTGAGGATGTCCTGGAAAAGATGGCCACACAACAAATCGGCCACCGCACAAAAGCGGCTACCGCTTTGCAGCAAAGCGTTTCCGAGAAATTGCAACAATTGTTTTACACGAACGATGTAATCGTGTGCTCGACATCCTCCGGTAGTGGACTCATGGAAGGCGCAATTCGCTCTTTCACAGCGAAGAAAGCCGCTGTTTTCTCGATCGGATCTTTTGGCGATCGTTGGTACAAGATGGCAACCACGAATGGTGTTCCGGCGGATAAGTTCAAAGCTGAAGCCGGCTATCCTACCAAAGTAGAAGACGTTGACAAAGCGCTTGCGACCGGGGAATACGACGTAATCACCATTACACATAACGAAACTTCCAGCGGAGTCATGAATGACGTAGAAGCGATCGGAGCTCTTTTGAAAGAAAAGTATCCGGATGTTTTGTTATTGGTGGACGCGGTCTCTTCCATGGGCGGCGTTAAAATTGAAGTAGACGCATGGGGCATCGACTGCTGCATTACCTCTACACAAAAATGCTTAGGTCTTCCGGCCGGTATGGCATTCGCAAGTGTTTCCGAGCGCGCTTATGAAAGAGCAAAAACTGTACCGAACCGCGGCCTGTACTTCGACATGGTCTCGCTCTACGATTTCGTTCGCGACAAACCCTATCAATATCCTTCCACACCGTCGTTGGCACACCTGTTTGCAACCGACTACCAAATGACGAAGATTCTGGAAGAAGGGCTCGACAACCGTTTTGCACGTCACCTTGCGATGGCAAAGAGAGTGCGCGAATGGGCAGCTGAAAACTTTGCAGTGCTTGTCGAAGACGAAAAGTACATGTCCCAAACCCTTACAACGGTTAAAAACACCAAAGGAATTGATGTCGGCGAACTCAACAAGAAGCTGGGCAAATACGACATGGCGATCTCCAAAGGCTATGGCGATCTGAAAGACACCACCTTCAGAATCTCACACATGGGTGACTACACCATGGACGACATCAACGAATTGCTCGCTAATATCGATACCGTTTTGAAGGAGGCTTAAATGATTCGCGTACTTGCAAATGATGGAATGGACACAAGTGCGGTAGAAGCACTTCAAGCACAAGGATTCGAAGTCGACACCAACCACTACGAAGGCGACGAGCTCGCAGCAAAAGTAAAAGAGTTTGACGTCATGACCGTCCGCTCCGCCACGAAAGTTCGTGAACCGCTGATCGACGAAATGGTGAAAGGCGGACGCATGAAGCTGATCATCAGAGGCGGCGTCGGCATCGACAATATCGACCACGTATATGCTGAGTCAAAAGGCGTAAGCGTACGAAACACTCCGAACGCAAGCTCCATCTCCGTTGCGGAAGCGACCATTGCTCACATGATGGGTACGGTTCGATTCCTGCACAATGCCAACCACACGATGCGCAACAAAGAGTGGAATAAGAAAAAATACGAAGGAACCGAAGTCTATAAGAAGACACTCGGCCTGGTCGGATTCGGCCGTATTGCAAAAGAAGTAGCGGTTCGCGCGAAAGCTCTCGGAATGAATGTTCTCTACACGAACCGAAGCGGCGCAAAAGAAGGCTACGAAGACTACGAATACGTTTCGTTTGACGACCTGCTCGCTCGCGCAGACTTTATTTCGTTACACACTCCGTCCAATGCTGACGGATCGCCATTACTGGGCGAGGCGGAATTCAAGAAGATGAAACCCAATGCCGTTATCGTGAACCTCGGCCGCGGAAACCTCATCGACGAAGCCGCTCTCGTAAAAGCACTGGATGAAGGCGTAATCGCCGGCGCTTGCTTGGACGTATTTACAAAAGAACCACTCGAAAACGAAGCTCTTCTCCACGACAAGATCTCCTTGTCTCCGCATATCGGCGGCTCCACGAAGGAAGCGCAAGGGCGCATCGGAGAAGAAATCTGCAGCATTATTGAAGAATTTGCTAAGGAGGCATAATGACCGTATTTAAACCTTTTCGCGCATGGCGTCCGGAGACCGAGCTGGCAGCTGAAGTAGCGGCACTCCCTTACGACGTTATGAACGAAGCGGAAGCACGCGAGATGACCAAGGATCACCCGAACACATTCCTTCGAATCGACCGTGCGGAAGTGAACCTGCCGGAAGGCACCGACATCCACTCTGCAGAAGTATACGCGGCAGCAAGAAAACTCCTCGATGAAAAGATCGCGGAAGGCGTATATGTACAAGATGAAGCGCCCGTGTATTATGTGTATCGCTTGATCTGGAAAGGCAGAGCGCAAACCGGACTCGTCGGACTCCTTTCGATAGAAGACTACGAAAAAGACGCGGTAAAGAAACATGAATTTACCCGTGCTGAAAAAGAACTCGATCGAATCAACCATGTAGACACGACCGAAGCCCACACGGGACCGATCTTCATCACGTATCGATCGAATGACCGCATCAACGAAATCACAAAGGCCGCAACCGTTGGCGCACCGGAAGTCGACATCACCTTCGACGACGGCGTGACCCACCAAGTTTGGCCGATTACGGATGCGGCAGCAACAAAAGAAATCGAAGAGATTTTCGCAGGGTTCCCGGCGGTGTATATCGCAGACGGCCATCACAGGGCTGCGTCGGCCGTTCGCGTAGGGCAAAGAAGAAGAGAAGCCAACCCGAATCACACCGGACAAGAAGAATACAACTTCTTCTTGAGCGTCACCTTCCCGGATGAAGACCTCCTCGTAATGGACTACAACCGCGTGGTCATGGACTTGAACGGAAACACCGAAGAAGAGTTCCTCGACAAGGTCGACCAAGTCTTTGATGTTACGCTCATGGACGGCTTTAGAGACCTTCTCCCGAAAGAACTGCACCATTTCACCATGGTTCTCGACGGAAAAGCGTATCACCTGACCCCGAAGAAAGGCACCTTCGACCCGGATCATCCGGTATACAGCTTAGACGCATCGATCCTGCAAGAAAACCTGCTGAACCCGATCTTAGGCATCGACGATCCGAGAACGAACGATCGCATCGACTTTGTCGGCGGAATCAGAGGCGTAGAAGGCGTGCTCGAGCGTTTGGAAACCGACATGAAGGTAGCGTTCTTCGTATACCCGACCTCGATCGCACAACTCATGCGCATCGCGGACACAGGCGAAGTCATGCCGCCCAAGTCCACCTGGTTCGAACCGAAGCTACGCTCCGGTTTGTTCATCCACAGATTCTAAGAAACAAAAAGCGGCGGATTGCAAAAGCAATCCGCCGTTTTGGTGTGAAGAAAATCCATGCAAGGAGTCTCTTTTTTGCCCCCTTGCTACGCAAAGCCAAAAGCAGGCACGGAGGAGGGGGGTAAGGGGGATGGATGGAAAGCAAGCAAAGTTACGCGCCCGATCTGTCCAAGAAAAGCCAATCACCTTTTCTAAGTTTTTTTCAAATCCGCAACTCCATCATCATTTCAATCCATCCTCAGCCCTACGGGCAGCTCCTTCTCCAAGGAGCCCACCCCTCATTCCTTTAAATTTCAGTCGCCTCGATCCCGTTTCTCTCCAATAACTCCAGTGCGTACTCGTCAATTCGGTATCCTTCGTGGTAATATATTCTTGTAATCCCCGCTTGAATCAACGACTTCGTGCAGTTCAGGCAGGGGAAGTGGGTTACATACGCGGTGCATCCCTTGACCGGGATCCCCTCCCTTGCGCAATACAACAGCGCGTTCATTTCCGCGTGAATCGTTGCGATGCAGTGCCCGTCGCGCATCGTGTGGCCGACGTCCAGGCAGTGCGGGTTTCCTTTGATCGACCCGTTGTAGCCCGTCGATACGATTCGGTTGTCGTCGTTTACGATCAGGCAGCCTACATAGGCCCGGTCGCATGTGGAGCGAGATGCCACCTTTAAGGCGATCTCCATAAAGTATTGTTCCCAAGGAATGCGTTGCATAAGGTCCTCCAGTCGGTTTTCTTGATTGTATAAAGAAAACGCGGCGGACGCAAGCGAGAAAGGTGTGTTTTTCATGGAAGCGGAAAAGCGCGGTTTGGTTTTGGAAGGCGGTGCCTCAAGAGGGGCCTATCAGATCGGTGCGTATAAAGCGCTGGCGGAAGCCGGTGTGCATTATGATGCCGTCGTCGGTACCTCGATCGGCGCGATTAACGGTGCCATGATCGTGCAAGGGGACTGGGAAAAAGCCTGGCACCTCTGGAACAACCTCACCTTTGAAGATGTATTCCAAGGCGACGAAACGATGATGGAAAAACTCCTGCTCGACCCGTTCGATATCGAAAGCATCCCCGTACGCCTCAAAGTAGGGCTGGAATTCGCCCGCGCCAAAGGGATGGATATCGCACCCTTGCGAGCGCTTCTTCGCACGCACATCGACGAAGAACGCCTTCGAAAAAAGGACTGCCTCTTTGGACTCACCACGATCAATCTGACCAAAAGGCGCGTCGAACAACCCTTCTTGACCGATATGCCCCAAGGCACACTCCACGACTACCTTTTAGCCGGCGCCTATATGCTCGTGTTCCAACGCCATAAGCTCATGGGAGATGACTATCTGGATGGGTGCTTCTACGACAATCTCCCTTGGAATATGCTCACCGCGATCGGCTATACCGATCTTACGCTGATTCGCCTGCCGGGCACCGGTCGTGTCATCAGCCACTTCCCAAACAATGTACGCATCATGCAAATCGAACCTTCGGAGCCTCTCCCCGGCATGATGGGCTTTCACTATTCGGTGACCCGCCATATGCTGAACTTGGGGTATCTCGATGCCAAACGCGCGCTGGGAGAAACGAAGGGTACACGCTACTATATCGAAAAAAGCACTTTGCCCGAAGAAGATCTACCCCTCTTATACGAGCTCGAAGAAATGGCGCATGTGTACGGAATTTCCCGATACCGGATCACTTCTTGGGATGCATTTTTGAATGAGATTCGGGAGAATGCGCACTTCATAAACGGTAATGGCTGGGAAGCTGAGAAACAAGCCATTCTGGCTCGAATGAGCGATTCGCCCGCACGCGAATAAATGGTTAATTAAAAACAAACTACTTTGCTTCGGCAGCAAAGATTTCTTGACAGTCTGTCTCGTTTATTCTATACTAAAAGGCAGATATTAGGACTCCGATAGGGCATCCCGCCCTATTTTTTTGCACCGACCGCAAAGGGGGCGCACACCAATTCAAATCATCCTTCCGGTTATCGTAGGTGCGGTAATCGGCTATATAACGAACTATTTGGCCATCAAGATGTTGTTTCGGCCGACGAAGCCGGTCTACCTGTTCGGGAAGAAGCTTCCCTTCACACCGGGGCTGATCCCCAAAGAACGAGACCGCCTCGCCAATCGCACGGGCCTTGCCGTAAAGGAATATCTGCTGACGGAGGAAGCCGTGCTCGAGCACCTGGAACACGCGGCGCTCCTGCCGAAGATCACGGGAGCCTTGGAAGTTTCGGTCCAAACTCTGAAAAACAGCGACAAGACGCTCGAAGAGTGGCTTTCCCCCTACACCCAAATCGATAAAGTACGCACCGCACAAATGCTGGCGGAAATCAGCAAAAAAGAAGAGTACTTCGGCTGGGGAAACCGGATCATCGCACGCGAACGAATCGAGCGGATCGCGGAAAACTGGGTGATCCCCAATAAAGACGAGTGGATCGACCGCATCGCGGACAAGCTCATCACAGAATGGACGAAGTTTGCGACCAACGAAAATACGGTACTGGACGCGCAGGAAAAGATCCTCGCGTGGGTCGCGTCACATGAGGAAAACCGGCTGGAAGATGTCCTTCCCGAACCCGTGCTTCTCGCGATCCTGTCCCAATACAACGAACAAGAAGAGCGATTGGTCGGCACGGTAAAGAAGATGCTCACGTCGACCCAAGTGATGGCGAGCTTGAAGACCGCCGTCCATGACGTGCTCGAAATGCAAATGAACCGCCCCGTCCGCATGATTCTGCGGCCGGAGATGCTCGCAGGCCACGCCGGCCGCGCGATCGAAAACTATTTAGAATCCGAACAAAGTTCGGACTTATTGAAGTCGAGCCTCCGAAGCGCGATCAAAAGCCTTCTGGACACGCCCGTACAAGAGTTTACAACCCATCTGACACAAGAAAACACCGCCAAATGGACGGAGGAGCTGCTCGAAGGCTCCGTGGTATTCCTGGCGAAACCGGAGCAAAAGGAGCGCATCAAAAGCCTCCTACGCACAAAAGACGGCAAGCTGCCGGGGCCGGTGCTTACCGTACTGGCCGACACAATCGCGGACACCCTCTCCCAAATGGAGGAATCCGCCGTGCGAAAGATCGCGGAAGGAATTGTGGAAAGCGTGCTGCAAGTGCGCGTGGGCAAAGTGCTCGACCTCTTTGGAGAAGACGCACCACAAAGAATCGCAACACTTGCAGAAAACGGCATCAAGACGCTGCTTCCCTCGATCGTGAAGACAGTAGTCGAGCGTTTCGGCGTGGATACGCTTGTGGAAGAGCAAATTAAGAAATTTGAAGTGGAAACACTTGAAAATATCATCCTTGAGGTAGCGGACCGCGAACTCAAGGCAATCACGAACTTAGGCGCACTATTGGGAGCTTTGATCGGCTTTATCCAGCCGCTGATCGGGCGCCTCTTTTAGGCGAAGGGAAATCATATGAAGAAAATCGCAGTGGGCCTTTTGAGCCTCCTACTCCTAGCAGGATGCACAAAGCCCGAACCGAAATACGAGAAATTCAGCGGCAACTTTTTCGGCACATTCGACACCGTCGTGCAACTCGTTGCGTACACGGAAAGTCAGGAAGAGTTCGACCGCTACTTGAAAAAACTGGAAGAAACCTTTCAAGAACTCCACAAAGATTTTGACAATTACCATACCTACGAGGGTATGAATAATATTATGAACATCAACGAGCAGGCGGGAATCGCACCCGTCAAAGTTTCGGACGAGATGATCGAACTGCTCACGATTACCGAAGAACGCTACGACACTATCAGCACGAAAACCGACATTTCAAACGGTGCGCTTTATGCCGTATGGCATAAGTACCGGGAAGAGGGGCTAGACGCCCCCGAAACTGCGGTGCTTCCGCCGAAAGAAGAGCTCGACGCGGCCGCCTCCCACAGCGGGATGCAGCATATCGTGATCGACGAAGCCGCCAAAACCGTGTTTATCGACGACAAAAATGTGCAGATGGACTTAGGCGCCGTCGCGAAAGGCTATGCCACGGAACGCGCCGCCAAGATCCTGGAGGCGGAAGGGCTCATCTCGGGCATCGTCAACTCCGGAGGCAATATCCGCACGATCGGAAAGCCCATGGATGAACGCGACCGCTGGGGCATCGGCATCCAGCACCCGGACTACCTGCTCGGAAAGACGACGGATGAGAATATCGAGGTCGTGTACGTGGCGAACCAAAGCGTGGTCACCTCGGGCGACTACCAGCGCTTTTTCACGGTAGACGGAAAGCCGTATCACCACCTTATCGACCCCGTAACCCATATGCCCGCGGACACTTTTCGTTCGGTCAGTATCGTAACGGAAGACTCGGGGCTTGCGGACTTTTTATCCACTGCGATCTTCCTGATGGAATATGAAGAAGGCCGTGCGCTGGTGGAATCGCTGGACGGGGTGGAAGCCCTGTGGGTATTCCCGGACCTCACCATGCAGGCGACAGACGGGATGAAAGCCATCAGCTACAGCCACGGCGCCCATGCAACCGACTAAGAGAGTGAAAAAATGAACAATAGAGAACGCCGCGCCAGACGCCGCAATATCGCAAAACATAGAAATCGAAAAAGACTCCTCATCCTCCTATGCCTGCTCGTAATCGGGGTCGGAGCTTGCTCGCTGCAACAAGTATTTCGCGCGAGCCCCACGAGCGAGCCGCCCAAAGAAGCGACGGAGATGATCACGGAAAACACCGAACCGGTCACCGAAAGCTCGAGCGAAAAGCCCGCCACGGAAAAACCGGCTACGGAAAAGCCCGCCACGGAAGAACTCATCGATACGGAATCGACCGAAATTCCTCAAACGCAACCCACGGAAGCCGACTACGGATCCACGCTCTTGGGCTTCGCGGAAGTACAAGAGACGAGAAGCATCATGAGCGCACCCGGCCGCGGAAACGAAGTGAAGCAAGTGGACCCGGGCGACTATGTGGAAATGTACGGAACGGTGGGCGGCTACACAAAAGTCAACTACAAGGAGTTCGGAGGGTTTCTCCCGGAAAGCGCATTGGAAGATGCGTCGGTAGGAGAGCAGTTTAAGGTGATCGACGGGGTGCTCATCGCAAACCGAACCTACTATCTGCCCGAATCCTACGATCCCGGCATGAAAACCGAACTCATGATCCAGTTTGAAAAGATGAAAGACGATATGGATTCGGAAGGCATGGTCATCGATATCGGCTCGGGCTACCGCACCTATGAGTATCAGCTGGGAGTAATCGAGAGAAACACCGAACGCTACGGCGCGGAAGATACCGCGCGCTCGGTAGCGCCCGCCGGCCACAGCGAACACCAAACGGGCCTCGCGATCGACATCATCAACAATCAGCCCGAAACCAATATCGAAAATAGCTTTAAAGATACGGTGGAAGGCCAGTGGCTTGCGGAAAACTCGTACCGTTACGGCTTCATCCTCCGCTATCCGGACGGAAAAGAGGAGATCACGGGGTATATGTACGAACCCTGGCATTTCCGTTATGTCGGAGAAGAGATGGCGAGCCGTATTTTCGAAAGCGGGCTGTCACTGGAAGAATACTTCGGGATCGTCGAATAAGCCTCGAACGATGAACTTTACTTTATAACCAATCCTTATGGTGCTATAATAAAATAAGGAAATCATTAGGAGGCACATATGCAGAAATTGATCATCGACACCACACTCTTGGAAAGCATGCTCTTTATTTGGGCGAGCTTGGCGGATCGCGAGAAGATTGTAGATTCCTTTTTAATCGACCTTGCGAACCAACCGAATATGAAAGCACAATACGACGCGGACTTTAATGCAGAATCCGTTAGAAAGGTGCTCAGCGCAATCTCCAATCGCGAAAAGATGAACGACCCCACGAAAAAGGAATCCCGCTTTTGGAACAACTGCATGTGGATGATGGAAGACCCGCTGATCCCGGAAAGCATGCTGGGCCCGGTAAAGCGACTCTCTGCAGAACAGCTGCGAGAAGAAGCGAAGGATGCCCCCGCAGAAGACGCCGAGCTGATCTTCTACCCCGGCACCACCGAAATTTCTTTTAAGGAAGGCAACAAATTCTACGTGAACTTCTTCAGCATCATGGCCGACATGTTCGACGAAACCAAAGAAGTCACCATCGACAAAATTCCTTTGACGGAGTATCTGGTAAAGGAACTGAAAACCCTGGGCGCGTAATCGCCGAGAACGATAGCACGTAAGTCTAAAAAAAGCGATCCTTTCGTCTCAGAGCGTTGATAAAGTTATTTTTCGAGATGTAGTGAAGGAGAGCCCGGTTTACCCCTTGAGGCCATATCTTGGCCGAGCGGTCCGTGAGCGTGCCGAAAGGGGTATACCGGGCTCGACTGAACGGACTTTTTCATCATACTGAGGCGATCCTTTCGCCTTTTTTTTCGGATAAAACGAGAGAAAGAGGAGACAGACTCATTCATGCAAACGAAAAGTAAAAAGAGAATCGGGATCTCCAGCGCTTCGATGGCTCAATACCCCGCCACGCTCAACTACGTGGACTGCGCGTATGTCGACATGGTGACGCGAGTCGGCGCAGCTCCGTTCATTCTCCCGAACCTGATCGACCCGAGCCGAGCCGAGCAGCTCTTGGAAAACTTAGACGGCCTGATTCTAACCGGCGGCGCGGACCTTTCGCCCTTCCTGTACGGCGAAAACCCGCTGTACGAGACGAACGAAGGCCCAAAGAAGCGAGACGACATGGACACCGCCCTCTACTATGCCGCAAGAGCAAAGGGAATGCCTATTTTGGGCGTATGCCGGGGCATGCAGCTCATCAATGTACTAGAAGGCGGTACCCTCTGGCAGGACCTCGGAAAGCAAGTCCCCGAAGCCTCTCCACACGCAAAACCCGAACACCCGGACGGCATTTCGCACTACGCCTATACACAACCCGACAGCTTCATCCGGGAGACACTCGGCGAGAAGTTTGTCGTGAACTCGCTCCACCATCAAGCGGTCAAGAACCTTGCACCTACGCTCGTAGCCACGGCGCTCAGCGCAGACGGCATCATCGAAGCGCTCGAAGGGACGCAAGGCGCACTCTTACTAGGCACGCAATTTCACATCGAACGATTATCGCACGACCCGGCCTACCAACCGTATTTCCGTGCATTTATGGAGGCGCTATGAAAAGAGTAGCCATCAGCTGCTGGCCGGACACAAAACTCGAGCGGCCCGTACACGAAATCAACGAAAACTTCGCCATCCAACTCGAACAAGCCGGCGCGCTGCCCTTCATGATCCCCATACTGGATGAAAAGCAAGACCTCACCCCGTATTTGGAACAAATGGATGGGCTGCTGTTTATCGGAGGTGCCGACGTATCCAGCTTTGAATACGGAGAAGACCCCCATGAAAGCGCCGAAGCCTATCAGTTTAAAAGAGACGCATTCGAAATGAGGCTCTTTCGGGAAGCGTACGCTGCGGGAAAGAAGATCTTAGGCGTATGCCGCGGCATGCACATGATCAACGTAGCCTTAGGAGGAAGCCTTTGGCAGCACCTGCCGGAGCTGGAAGGCGGCGTCACGCATCATGGCACCTTTCCGTTCAAGAAGTTCCCCTATCACCGCGTACAAACGCTAGGCGGGCGGATGAAGGAACTCTACCCCGAAGGCCTGGTCGTAAACTCGTTTCACCACCAAGGCTTAAAAATCGTAGCAAAAGAACTCACCGTAACCGCCACAAGCTACGACGGCCTGCCCGAAGCCGTAGAAAACGACCAAATCCTAGCTGTCCAGTTCCACCCGGAATTTGAAGAAATCATCTCGGACATGGCGGCACTATATAAAAGATTCGTAGAAGAGCTGTAAAAAAAGCCGCCGCAAGGCGGTTTTTGTGTGGGAATCTTTTCGTCGCCTCGCTATGCGAAACCCGAGAAGTGTTCCAGATCAGTACCCTAAAACAACACTTGACATTTACATCGATGTAAATTACAATAAACCTATTCCAGATACTTGAACAAAACAATCATCGAGGTGAAACATGGACCAAGCAAAGTTTGCTCTTACAGCATGGGAACTTTTGCAAACCGCGCAAGCCGCAAAAGACCTGCTCATCAAACAACTCCATACAGAGCATGAGCTCACTCCCCAACAAGTCCGCCTGCTCCTGCAAGTCGGGCAAACGGAAGGGGTACCCCAGTCCGAACTCGCCTACACGCTCGACCTGGACTTGGGCAATCTGTCTCGCATGTGTAAAGTGCTCGAAAAAAAGGAACTCATCCAAAGAAACAAGCTCCCCAAAGACCAACGAGTCGTACTCGTTTCCCTCGACACCGTCGGAAGAAAAACGCTCGACGCCGTCTCGGAAAAGTCACGCGAAGTGCTCGAACCCGTTGTCGGCGACTACACCGTCGAGCAATTGAAAACCATGACCGAAGGGATGGAGCTGTTTTTGAATCTCGTACGTCAATTTAAGGAGACCCTACACGATGAACATCAAGAAAGACGACAATTCTAACAATCCTAATAACAGAAGGCCGTTTATGTACTACTACGCCATGGTGATGATCTTTGTTTTGATCCTCAACTGGCTCATATTCCCCGCGGTTTTCGGCCCGAAAGTTGAACAAGTCCCCTACTCCACTTTCCTTACGCAAGTAGACGAAGGAAATGTATCCAATGTGGAAATCCAAGCGAATCAGATCCTCTACACAACCGGATCCGAAACCGAAACGAAATACTTCAATACCGGAAAAGTCGCAGACGACACACTCCCCCAAAAGCTGCAAGAAAAAGGCATCAAATTCACCGCGGAAATCCCGAGGCAACCCAACGCGCTTTTGACGATCCTTCTCTCCTATGGAATCCCGATCCTGATGTTTGTGTTCATCGGGCGGATGATCAGCCGAAGCATGAGCTCTCGAATGGGAGGAGGCGGACTCTCTTTAGGAGGCGGGCAAGCCGGTAAAGTGTATGTCCCGGACGGCGATAAAAAGAGCTTCGAAGACGTCGCCGGGCAAGATGAAGCCAAAGAATCGCTCACAGAAATCGTCGATTACCTCGCATACCCCGAACGCTACGCCGAAATCGGCGCGCGCTGCCCGAAGGGCATCCTGCTCGTAGGGCCGCCCGGAACCGGAAAAACGCTCCTCGCGAAAGCCGTAGCGGGCGAAGCGCACGTACCGTTTTTCTCCATCTCGGGCTCGGAATTCGTCGAAATGTTCGTCGGCAGAGGTGCTGCCAAAGTGCGTGAACTCTTCGAACAAGCCAATAAAAAAGCGCCCTGTATCGTCTTCATCGACGAGATCGACACCATCGGAAAGAAAAGAGACGGCGGCGTCATCGGAAACGACGAGCGCGAACAAACCCTCAACCAACTCCTCACGGAGATGGACGGCTTCGAAGCCAACAATGGCGTCGTCATCCTAGCCGCCACGAACCGCCCGGAGATTTTGGACCCGGCACTCCTGCGCCCCGGCCGCTTCGACCGTCAAGTACGCGTGGAACTGCCCGACCTGAACGGCCGCGTCGCCATTCTAAAAGTGCATGCAAAGAACTATAAGGTCGACGACGATGTAGACTATCAGCTCCTCGGCCGTGCCACCACCGGCTCCTCCGGCGCTGACCTCGCCAATATCATAAACGAAGGCGCGCTCAGAGCCGTCCGGATGAACCGCAAAACCATCACACAAGAAGATCTGGAAGAATCCATCGAAGTCGTCATCGCAGGCCAGCAAAGGAAGAACGCCATCCTGTCGGACGAAGAAAAGAAGATCATCGCCTATCACGAAATCGGCCACGCACTCGTAGCCGCTAAGCAAAAGAACGCCGCGCCCGTACACAAAATCACCATCGTACCCCGCACATCCGGCGCATTAGGCTACACCATGCAAGTGGAAGAGGAAGAAAAGTCGCTCCTCTCGAAAACCGACGCAGAAGAAAAGCTCGCCGTCTACGGCGGAGGAAGAGCCGCGGAAGCGCTCGTGTTTGGGAATATCACCACCGGCGCATCCAATGACATCGCGCAAATGACGCGCATCGCTCGCGCCATGGTCACCCAGTACGGCATGAGCGACGAGTTCGGTATGATGGGAATCGAAACCCAGACGAACCCTTACCTAAGCGGAGGCACCAGCTCCAGCGCATCTCCCGAGACCATGAAAAAAGTAGACGACGAAGTCAAGAAAATCATCGAAAATGCCTACAACGAAGCCTACAAAATACTGGAGGAAAACCGAGAGGACCTCGACAAACTCTCCAACTATCTGCTGGAAAAAGAAACCATCACAGGAGCAGAATTCATGGAGCTGTTGGCAGCCTAAATGAAGTCCACAAAGAGCACCCACGCACCACCGTAGGGTGCTCAGCTTGTCTGGCACCGTGCGCATGAACGTGCCGGGAAGGCAATCTCTGTTACGATTGAGCGAAAACTGTCGAGTAGGAGGAACTCATATGCGTTGGGAACACTTATTTCAGACTCACATCTTGCTGCGTGGAATGGAACTGTTTGAGCGAGGCGCGGTACACCACTTGCAGAAAAAAGAGGATCGTATTGAAGCGGTCGTAGAAGGTGGAAGACGATACGAGGTCGAGATCAAGTATCAGCAAGGCGAGGTCACAGGACTTTACTGCGATTGCCCGCATGCGGAAGAAGGAAATCATTGCAAGCATATGGCGGCGGTTTTCTATGCAGAGCAGGAAGCACCGGAAGAAACCTATGTGGTGAACGGCGAGCTGGCAGATGAGGAAATTGCTTTTATCCGTGCCAGATTACAAGAAGAGTCCGAAGAGACTTTACGCAGATTGCTGTTTGACCTTTTGGTAAGAAACCCAAGACTCGCCAGGCAGTACGCAATGTACCATACGAAAGGTCTCTCTGAAAAAGAGTATGCGCGATTGAACAATCAGATTGTCCGAATTATCGATGCGTATACCGATCGGAACTCCTATGCGGATTATGAAGATGCCTGGCGGCTTGCCGTTGCACTGTGCCAATTTGTTGAGGATGAAATTCAAGCTTTGATCGACGCAGGTCATCTGAGGGAGGCGATTAATCTTATCTTTAGCATGGTTGAAAACTATGGTGCGACAGATATAGATGATTCAGCCGGAGGAACGCAAGATCTCTTGGAGAGATTGAGCGAGGCATCGATACAGGTATTGCGTGGTGCAGACATTGAACTGAAAAGAAGCATTTTTGACGCGATTATTGAAAGTCACGATGGAGTCGACAACGATTTGCTTCAGGCATATCTTGATGAGCTACTTTTTGAGGAGTTCCTCGAGAGAGAATTTTTGGAGAAGAAAAAAGAAATTACACGAAAATCGTTAACGGACCTTATGATCTCACAAAAGGCCAACAAAGGTCGATTCGACTTCAGTTATATGCTGAACCCATTGGCTATGCGGCATCTATCGATTCTCGAAGCCCTCCACGTTCCGGAGAAAGAAATCTTACAGTTTTACGAGAGATACTACTCAATTATCGAAATCAGAATTCGATATGCAAAGTTGCTCATCAAAGAAAGAAATCCCCAGAAGGCAATCGAGATCCTAAACGAAGGGTTAAAGGAGGATGACAGCTACCGTAGTAAACGAGAAATCCGGAAGGTTTTGAAGGAGATCTATCTAGGCGAGTCCGATACCGAGAATTATCGGAATATACTGTTACAACTTTTGATCGAATACCATCAGATTCACATCGAATCTTACATGGAACTGCGCAAATCCTATTCAGAGGAAGCTTGGAAAAATTCTTTGCCCGCGATACTGAATGGACTTAAAGATTATCCGAATTACGGGCGACTGCTGGAAATCGAAGAGAGGTACGAGGAACTCCTGTCGTATGTGCTACAGGGAGGCATTAACCTGCTGGAGAATCATGAACAGGCACTGGCAGCTCGTTACCCTGCAGAGATCATAGAAAAATATCGATCGGTTGCAGAAGAAATGGCATTGAACACCGGAAAAAGATCGCACTACCGATACTTGGTCTATCTACTGCGAAAAATAAAGACATACCCGCAAGGCGAAGAAATAGCACAGGAAATTGTCGAAGGTTGGAGGGAGAAATACAGGACCCGTCCTGCAATGATGGATGAATTGAAGAAGCTGTGAATCAAGTAAAGTCCCAATTGTGATGTAAATTCCCTGGTACATAATGTTAGCATTTAGACACACGCGCTTTATTGGAGCCTGAGGGACAGACACAGTAGGGTGCTCAGCTTGTCTGGCACCGTGGGCCTGAACGTGCCGGGAAGGCAATCTCTGTACCGATAGGGTATAGCTGGTGTGTAAGGGCACATTGAATTTGAAAAGGAGTAAATACCATGCAGTACACTTCATTTTATGATTCACCTCTTGGAGGAATTCTCCTTATATCGGACGGGGATGCTATCACGGGTTTATGGTTTGAGGGAGAGAAACCGTACGCGGGTAGTTTGACTGAAGCACATGAAAGCGCGGAGCTTTCGGTCTTCGATCAAACCAAACGGTGGCTTGACTTATATTTTTCCGGTATCGAGCCGGACTTTGATCCGAAGTTAAAGCTCGATGGCACGCCGTTTCAAATTGCGGTTTGGAATATCTTGGAGAAGATCCCTTACGGTGCGACCGTAACCTATGGGGAAATCGCGAAGCAGATTGCCAAGCAAAAAGGCATAGCCAAGATGTCGGCTCAAGCCGTGGGCGGAGCAGTCGGTCATAATCGCATTTCGATTCTGATTCCGTGCCATCGCGTAGTTGGGACAAGTGGAAGCCTGACAGGCTACGGAGGCGGCATGGATCGAAAAGTGAAGCTCCTCACTTTAGAAACAGTGGATCTATCAAACTTTTTTTTACCGAAACAAAGACAATAAAAAATCGAAAGTAAAGAGGCTGCCCCGAATCGGGACAGCCCATAGCGTTGACAAACCTGTCGTTCATGTATATCAATTGCAAACTAAGTATAGGAAGAATCGTAGAGTCAGTGACGGAATCAGGGGATGTCCATAAGTGCGACTCTGAGGCGAGTCCTCACCATCTTCTCGATCGATCGAGAGGACGAAGGCGAGGTGGCGACGAGCGCGAGGAATAC
>CAZFWK010000011.1:0-10627 GCA_964522555.1 uncultured Peptoniphilaceae bacterium
ACCAATCAAACAATTAATAATTATGATGATAACATTAGAAATATTAATAATACATTAGAGTAGTAGGTCTTACACGGATCTTTCTTTCACCATTTTCTTTTTCGCAAGCTCCAGGTTGTCACCATGGCGGACGAAAAGCATGCAAACAAATGCCACGGTGAAACAGACAAGGGCATAAGCAAATAAAAGTCCGTTTGGTTGCGCCCGATCCCGGATGAATCCGTATAAAATCGGACTCACAATGGCAGCTGTGAAGGAGAAGAGATAATAATAACCGGTAAAAGAACCGATGGTACGAATCGAGGCGAATTCCAATACCATGGGGAGTGAATTGATATTGATGCACGCCCAAAAGAATCCGCTACCCATCAGCAAGATTTGCAAAATGTTTGGCGAAGGATGTGCGAGGATCGGCAAGAAGGTGAGTACCATTCCGATCAAGCCGATATGGATCGTGCGCATCCGCCCGAACCGCTGCCCGATAAATCCTGCGGGAACCGCGAACAAGAGGTATGTGAGAGAAAAACCGGTGAGCATCATCGTCGCTTGCCCACCGCTGATGCCGTACTCTTTCGTGGCAAACAGCGTAAAGAATGCTTCGAGGGCATTGAAGCCCATGAACCAAGAAAAAACGGCGAGAAGCAAGGCAACCAGACTGACTTTATGGGCGCGGGGCAGGCCTCGAAAAGCCGTGAGACTTTGCTGCTTTTGATCCGGTGCTTCCGCTTCCGGCCCTTCGGCAGAACGCGTCTCTAAAGACTCTTTTGCCCAACGGTTGGCTACACTGTTTCGGATGGGCATCCCCTTTTTCTTTTTATAGAGGATGCTGTCCGGTTCGCGCACAAAAAGAAGGAGCATCGCTAAAGCCGCGAGCATCATAATCGAGCCGAATAGAAAGGCAAAGAACTTATCCTCTCGCACATCGGAAAGCATCCCGCCGACAAGAAAGGCCAGTATGGACCCGATTCCGCCCATCAGATTGATAATGCCGTTGGCTTGGCTCCGTAGCGGCCGCGCTGTCACATCGGGCATCAGACTGATTACCGGACTACGCCATAAAGACATAATCAGATTAAAGGCAATGATGACCCCCATGAAGGCCCATAGGGCTTGTTGCAGCGGAATCAAGGCGAATAAAAGTGCGCATAAGGGAATTCCGATCGAAATCCACGGCATTCGCTTCCCGAAACGACTTCGGGTATTGTCGCTCCATACGCCTACAAGAGGCAGAAGGAGGACGCCAAAGAAATTATCGATCGTCATGATCGACCCGATTGCGGTATTGGTCAGAAGAAAGCGCTCCGATAAAATGAGCGGAATTTGGGAATTGAATATACTCCAGGCCAGGCTCGAAGCCAAGAATCCGAAACCGATGAAAAAAATTTGCGGATAATTCAGTTTTGGTTGTCTCGCGTTTTTCATTCGTACCTCCTATTTGTTTACCCGGACTGATTCCCGTAACGGTATGAGCGGAATCGGAAAGGATGAAAGTGATTCTACTTTATATACCCTTCAATGGATGAGGTGCAGGCATGAAATGAAATAAATTGTGCAAGATTGCTGAAAGTTCTTTCGATCGGATCAATCACTTCGATAAGTGTGTTGTATCGTATTGATCTTTCAGCTCAATATGATACAATGAAACAAAAGTTTTCGAAAAGTATAATAGTTTAAGGAGGAACCATGCAAAACGATGCTTTATCGGAAAAGGAGAGACAGATCCTTCGGATCGTAAACGAGAATCCGTTTCTTCCCCAGCAGGAGATAGCAAGTCGGATCAATCTGTCTCGCTCGGCAACGGCAAATCTGCTGTCGGGATTACAGAACAAGGGATACATTTTGGGGCGCGCGTATGTTTTAAACGACGAGAAGCGGATCCTATGTATCGGAGGAGCGAATATCGACCACAAGATCACTTTGCTGGGGCCGCATCAGTCGGGCACCTCAAACCCCGTGCGATCCACAAAGAGCATGGGTGGAGTCATGCGAAATATTGCGGAGAATCTCGGGAGGCTCGGCTCTTCGACGCAGTTGATGACACTGGTCGGTTCGGATCGAGACGGGGTCGATTTACTAAAGGATGCGTACGGAATTTTTGAAACGAGGAATTCCGAGCAAATGCCGGATGTGCCGACCGGCTCCTATCATGCGGTGCTGGACACACACGGTTCTCTGGTGGCAGGCTACGCGGATATGGAGATTTGCAATCACATGCATGCGGAGTGGATCCTTGCGAAGCGAGGGGAGATCACCCGGTCACCTTGGGTGGTGGCGGATTGTAATCTTACAAAAGAAGGCTTGACGGCGATCCTGGATCTGATGCGCACAGCCGAAAACAAAGTTTGTATCATCGGGGTTTCAGCCCCAAAGATGAGTCGTTTGCCGGACGATATCTCGGGTGTCAGGCTCGTGATCTGCAATGTCGACGAAAGCCAAGCGCGCTTTCAGACGGAACTGGACGACCCGAAAGAGCTTTGTCGGATGTGGCTGGAGGAAGGCGCCATGGCTGCCGTCGTTACAGCCGGAAGAGCGGGCTACGCATACGGTGAAACGGCCGTTACGTTCGAAGAGAGTGTACCGGTACCCGCGGATTCCATAATCGATGTGACGGGAGCCGGAGACGCGTTCAGTGCCGGGGTGATCTTTGGAATTGTAAGAGGCGAAACGCTTGGCATGGCCGTGCGACTCGGCGCTGCCAACGCGAGACTGACCATTCAATCCGGTGACTCCGTAGTGACCGGCTTAACAAAATCAAAACTATATCGGGAGGTACTATAGATGTTTAACGAATATTTGGAAATGCAACCGGAAGTGGCAGAGGCGGTCCGCTCCGGGCGCGCAGTAGTGGCACTGGAGTCGACCATCATTTCGCACGGGATGCCGTATCCGCAAAATGTGGAGATGGCAAAGCAAACGGAGGCCATCATCCGAGAGGCGGGAGCCGTGCCCGCGACGATTGCAATCATGGACGGAAAGATCAAGATCGGTCTTACCGAGGACGACTTGCTGCATTTAGCTACGGCAAAAGGGGTCGAAAAGGTATCGAGACGAGATCTGGCGGACTGCTTGGCGAAAAAGAAGACCGGTGCCGTCACCGTCGCGGGCACGATGATCTGTGCCGCACTGGCCGGAATCCGATTCTTCGTGACGGGCGGTGTCGGCGGCGTTCACCGAGGGTATGAAGAGGTGATGGATGTGTCGCAAGACCTAGAAGAGCTGGCGATGACGAATGTAACGGTGGTGTGCGCCGGGGCCAAGGCGATCCTAGACCTACCTCGCACACTCGAGTACTTGGAGACGAGAGGTGTGCCTGTGGTCGGATACGAAACGGATGAGTTGCCGGCTTTCTATACGAGAAAAAGCGGCATTCAGCTGCCCCTTCGTGCAGATTCACCGGAGGAATTAGTCGATATGATGATCATTCGCGAAAAGCTCGGGTTAAGCGGCGGGATTCTCATAGCGAATCCGATCCCCGAAGCGGATTCGATGGATGCCGAGACGATTCAAAGCATTATTTTGGATGCGATTGCGGAGAGCAAAGAAAAGGGCATCTCCGGAAAAGACGTGACTCCGTTTTTACTCCGAAATATCGTCGAGCGCACCGGCGGGGCGAGCTTGAAAGCGAATATCGCCCTCGTCCACAACAACGCACGCGTGGGAGCGGCGATGGCGGTTGCATACAGTAACGCGAGAAAATAATTGCACGGAGTTCCGGATATTGCCAAAACGCCTTTGATGATATATTATGAACGCAGGTCTTGTATTTAGTTTATCAAAACCATTTGGAAGGAGATAAAACTTGAGATATAAAAGTGTTTTCGACATCATCGGACCCATCATGATCGGACCGTCGAGTTCTCATACGGCCGGAGCGGTCCAAATCGGCAGAGTGGCAAGGGAGATGTTCGGCTATCAACCGGAAAAGATCCGGATCCAATTCTACGGATCCTTTGCCGAGACTTTTCGCGGTCATGCGACGGATGTCGCCGTGATCGGCGGAATTTTAGATTTTAGAGCGAACGACGAACGCATCCCCAACGCAATCGAGATTGCAAAGGACATGGGGATCGAGATTGAATTTATAAAAGAAGAAGAAGTTCCGAGGCACCCGAACACGGTGAAGATCACGCTCACCAAAGGGGAAGAGTCCTTTACGACGACCGGCACCTCCGTTGGCGGCGGTGCGATTCGGATCGTAGAGGTCGACGGTTTCGAGATCAAACTGACGGGAGAAAACCCGTCGCTCTTAGTCTTCCATGAGGACCAGTTCGGCACGATCGCGAGTGTCTCCTTAGTGATGACCAAGCATCAGCTGAATATCAGCCATATGGAAGTTTCCCGGAAGAAACAGGGGAGTACGGCGCTCATGGTGATCGAGACCGACCAGCCGGTTCCTGAACAAGTGATCAAAGAAATCGGCGTGCAGAGCAATATCACGCGTCTCATCATGCTGGGTGCGGCATAGGAGGGCATTATGTTCAATAATATCGTGGAACTCGTGGCATTAGCAGAAGAACGAGGCGTAAAAATATACGAACTCATGATCGAACTCGAGTGCGCGGAGTCGGGAGTGAGCGAAGAAGCCGTGCTGGACCGCATGAACGAGCAATACCAAGTGATGAAAAGAGCTGTTGTGCGAGGAATCGAAGGCGTCACCTCACACTCGGGATATACCGGTGGCGACGCAAAGCGGTTGATCGACTATACGAGACGGGGGCAGGTCCTCACGGACTCCGCATTCCTACACGCGATGACTTACGCTGTGGCGACGAACGAAGTCAATGCCGCGATGGGCGTGATCTGTGCAACGCCTACGGCCGGTTCTTCCGGAGTCGTACCCGGGGTGATGATCGCGATGCAAGAAAAGTTCAGCATTCCCGACGAAGTAGTCGTGAAGCATTTGTTCACGGCCGGAGCGTTCGGTTATGTGATCGCAAACAACGCGTTTATCTCGGGCGCTGCGGGCGGATGCCAAGCAGAGATCGGTTCAGCTGCCGCGATGGCGGCAGGAGCTTTGGTCGAGATGATGGGCGGAAGCCCGGCTCAATCGGCCGACGCCATGGCGTTAGCGCTCAAGAATATGCTCGGCCTTACGTGCGACCCGTTAGGCGGACTGGTGGAGGTACCCTGCATCAAAAGAAACGGCGCCGGGACTTCGATCGCCTTGATGGCGGCGGAGATGGCGATGGCGGGCGTTACCACAAAAGTACCGTGGGATGAGGTCATCGACTCGATGTATCGAATCGGGCAACAAATGCATGTTACGCTTCGGGAAACAGCGCTTGGCGGGCTTGCTACGACACCTACCGGTATGCGGTGGAAAGAAGAACTGAAGAGCGAGTAAAAAGTGCAGTCCAAGCGGGCTGCACTTTGACTATAGATAATCTGGAACCGGGAAATCCTCCCGGTTTTTCTTGTATAATAGGAGAAGTATTATAACAATGTATTGCAAGCCGGTATTGCCCTGAAAGGAGGCGAAGAAGATGTTGCGAATTGCCATTCTCGACGACGAAAGAGTTTTTCTCGACAAATTACATCAAGTCATACGGAGCATACTAACAGAAGAAATCGTGCGAATTGATTTATTCCAATCTGAACGGTCGTTAGATCAGGCAAGAGACCAATTCGAATACGACTTATATTTACTGGACATAGAAATTGATAAAGAAAATGGAATTGAAATCGCAAAAAAAATTCGCGAGACTTCGCATCAAGCTTCAATCGTATTCGTGACTTCTCACCATGAATATGCAGTTGAAGCCTATGATGCCTATCCGTTAAGTTTTCTTGTCAAGCCCCCGGATCGCGATAAATTGGCCAGTATTCTCCGTATGATTGCTGAGAGAAAAAATGCTCCGCAAAACTTTTTGGAAATCACAGAGAACTATCGAAAGATTCGGGTTCCTGTAGATGATATCGTCGCCATACAAAAAGAGGGGAGAAAAACTTTGATCCAACTCTATTCGAAGGATACGGTTGAAACATTAGAGACGATGAAGAGATTGTATCAAAAACTCAGCAAAGAAAAGGGGTTTATTTATATTCGTAAAGACACGATCATCCGAATTGATCACATCTTAAGGCTGGAGGAAAGCAAAGAGGATGGGGTGCAAAAAAACGTAGTTATGAAAAACAGTAGCGTTTATTCAGCAAGTCGAGAAGGATTCCGTCATTTGCTGGAAATCCTCATTAATCGATAAGGAGAAAACCATGGCGGAAACCAGTTATTATATCATTAGCAACATTGTAGAATTGTATATCCTTTTTCGCTATTATCATGCGTTTTTTGGGAAACTAACTGCTCCTCGATGGTGTATCATCCTACTTTCCCTTTTTCTTTTTTGTGGCAGCTTCTCAATCAACTTAATGCAATCAGTTAATCTGAATCTGCTAGCAAGCGTTTTGGTCACCGCGGGGATCGGTGCTCTGTATACTGGGAAATGGACAAAGAAAGCCATATATAGCGCAGCTTTCCTTACGATTCTTATTGCTATGGACATTGCACTCTTTCAGGTCTTCACTCTTCTCGGGCACGACATGCGATACAATTTCTATACGCACGGTATGATCTCTCTGATTCTACGTGCGATCACCATGCATATCATTTCGCTTAACAGGAAACCTAGCGAATGGCAAATCAATCCAAAAATCCTAACAATCGTTGCCATCATTTGGGCGATAATCCTTCTTTATTCATTTCTTTTCACACCGAATATTTCCTTGGAAGGGGAACCCTCTGTCCGATTTGTCTTCTTGGATACCATGCTGCTATTGTTGTCTTTATTGGTGTTCTGGATATTCGAATTAGCGGCTAACCAGCAAAATACGGAAAAACAGGCACAGGAAGTATCATTACAGCTTGAGGCACAAAAAAAATACTATGAGCAATTTGAAACCTATGAAAAAGAAATCCGGAGTTATAAGCACGACATGAAAAACTATTTATTGGGATTATTAGCGATTGATGAAACTCAGCGTTTAATACAAATTCGTAATCGGATCGATCAAATTGACAGAACAAAAAAACCCGATACGGAAAACGAGGTTATTCAACTATTATTGAGTGCAAAACTCGAAAAACTTAGCATTCCTAAGGAAAACCTGAAAATCGTATGTAAAATACCAAAGCAAATTGCGATAGACAGTATCGATTTATCGATCCTTTTGGGGAATATTCTCGACAATATCGTTGAAGCACTGGAAGCATTACCATTTGAGCAAAGAAAACTTCATATTAAGATGCAATACAATTCTCTGAGAGTTACTATGGAGTTTTGCAACCCATTTCTGAAGAAAAAAACAGTGAGAAGTAGCAAGAATCGGGGATTAGGTCAAAAGAGCATCCAAAAAATCATTGAAAAATACCACGGAGAATACAAGGTCATCGATGAAGATAACTTATATCACACAGAGATCACTTTGTTACTCATTCAACGAAATCATATAGAATAGACAGGTTGCATACAACTACCGACTTGTTGAACCAAAATTCAAGAAAATAAAAAAATAGGGTTTATAATTTTGACAAGAAAAGAGAGAAGAGGTACATGATGAGAGGAAAACTATTTCGGGTCTTTGTGCAAACAGGAATTCTATTTGCGTATATTGATGCTATTCTGCCTAAAAAATATGTTTGGTACGCAGAGAAAAAATCCAATGTACCCTACAGTTATAGAAAGATTCCCGGAGAAAAAAGATGTGAAACAAATAGAAATCTCAGATGAGCAAATTCGTGTTTCTATTAACGGGTATCTGAATATTCTAAAGAGAATCGCAATGGTCGCACCATTATGGTTGCTAGCGTGACTCTTGAAATTACAGCTCGAATTAATCGTTATATACGGGGTGCTGTACTTCATGGTACAGAAGCTTGATGGGAGACATTGTATTACAAGGTGGGGATGCTACTGTAAAACAACTATGGTAGTATCTGGAATTCTCTTGTGTTCGAGTATTTCAAAAAACTTAGAAGTTTATATTTTTAGCTTTATCGTGTCAATTAGCACAGTTCTGATAGCTGCAAGAATACAGAGGTTGAATCAGCTATCACGATTAAACGCCGGGATAATACTATTACTTACGTTATTAGGATTAAACTTATTAAAATTAAGCAATGATGTCGTTACTATGATTTGCTTACTGATTCTAATATACGTCGCAGAAATAGGAATAAACACTTTGACTAGCGAGATGTTATCGTGTGCACGTGAATTGATAAAGCCTACAAAATGGTGTAAAAAATGAGCCAACAGATCGCCATTGGCATAATAAGCTTACCAGATTGGATTAACTGGGAGGCAAGCCGTGTCATAATTTTTTACTCTAGATACAGAACTTCTGAAGATCTCTTTACTATAGTGAAAAGAAAAACATTTACCAAACTTATGGATACCATACTGAATCAGGAATTCAAGTCCCGATCATTGAGCAGATATAGGAGCAACCCTACCAACGTAGCGACGAGCGATTAGCCTATCGCAATGATACAAGCGACCGATAAATCAAAACACGGATCGGAACCTTCACAGTAGTGTTGCCCAGACTCTGAAATGGAGACGAAATGGTAGAGAGCTTTCAACAAAATAAAGCCATCGCAGAAATTGTAGCTGAACGAAAAAACTCGCTTGAGGAGGCCGGAATAGCGAAACACAGCAAGGCAGAAACCGTGTATTCTACAAAAGTCATACAGTACGCATATTCAAGAATACAACGCAAAGCATTCGGGTTTAATAATGACGATACCTGTTCAGCAGTAGCTACCACGCTTGCACTCGAGTATATCGATTGGCGGAATGAAGCAATTGTACCCACAAAATATCATTTGGAAGATATTGGAGAGAATAAACCATCGGCAAGTAATATAAGGACTGAGTATCCGAAAGCACACGCTTTTCACCGATTTCTTGTTTCTTGTGGAATGGGAGCAGCTTCCTTCGAGGATGGCATACGGATACCAGTTGTAAATTATAAGAATTCTTCGAGAACGATTAGTAATACTGGGATCAGAGTTGATTGGAAATTTCTAGAACCGGGCGTTTTTTCTATAAACGAACTGAATGCAGAAAGGCCAACCATGATGACGACAACGATTGTTCCAGGTAACTCTCAGTATAATTGGCACACTATGCTGATTTATGGGTATCGAAGAATGAGCGACGGGTCAGTAGAGTTCTTAGTCCATACAGGATGGTACAATACATTAGCTCAGAATAGTGGGGATAACAATAAGTGGAGAATGCCTTATGTATGGTTGAATTCCGGGGTCGCAACCTATCAATACAGGTTTATTTACAATGGTATGTAGTTTACAGGCAATTGAACTATTAAAACTTGATGAGTTGGCATGCATAATTTATTAACTTGCATGAGACGGAATCATATAGAAGGGGTGATAGAAATGAAAAGATTGCACTCGATGAGTAAGGTTATAATTGTGATAGCGTCCATTCTAATCTTGTTTTTTCTTATCATCCGTCAAACAATACCCAAACACCCGCAACTACAATATGTTGTTGATTCCTTCGAAGAACTTACCGAAAAGATAGCTACAAAGCCGTTGATTCGAATGCCTAACCAAGATGCTCTTCCATCGTTTGTAAACGGATATGAGGTCTATCTAGTTTCTCGATTTAGCGATGAGGTGGATGGTTATCACATCTCGATCATGCAATCCTTCGAAATAATAAAAGCGGATGAGCCTTCGGCGCAGGACGAAAAGCCACAGGATATTCACATAAGTAGTTCCCTGGGCATAAGTTGTGAGGGGCAGTCAAAGTATGAGGATGAGATCGCAGCTTTCTTGCCGAATAAGAAAATCGCAGGAAAGGATGTATTTGAATCGGAGTTCGGAGATATTATTTGGTATCTTGATGGGTATCGTTATGCTATTGAGCCATCCAAGGATATTAAGGATTCCCTGAAAGAGTATATTATCCCAATTGCAGAATCGATCCTCAAACAACCACCGAAGTAAACGCACTTTCACTAATACCTATACGAAACTGTCCTAACAATGAACCCCTGCGGTGTCTATCTTTAGGCTCCAACAAAGCATGAGCGACTAGACGCAAAAAATATTCACTAGGGAATTTACATCACACTTGGGACCTGACTCTTGTAGGAAGCACTTCTTAGTGAGGAAGAAAATCACTAGGTAATATTGCGGTTCTCCGTGACTGTAGTGGCGGGGTTCCAACGGTCGATGGACCACGCTAGCGCGTATCTCGTCAAAAAAGCGCATATCCACGATTGATATCAAAGGCGTTGTGGATATGCGCTTTTAGAAGCGCACTTATGGAAGCCCAGTCGCCTCCGTCACTAAAATTTTGCGAAATCGGGGTTGATGTGGTTTTGAGCATATGAAGCCGTATTTTTTTGTACTCGTTAGCATCATCACTCCGGGAAAATTAGGGCTTCCTCATCCGTTACTTCGTAAGAGGTGGCGGTTCTTTTTTTGATGGCGCCTAGGTCTTCGAATTGCTTGAGGGTGCGGGAGACGCTTTCGGGGGTGGTGCCTAAAAATGAGGCTAAGTCTTTCTTTTTCATCGTGAGGCGCCCTTCGTTTTCGATCAGGTAGCGGCCAATCCGGTTTTGGACATTGTCGGTCGCGATGGTGAGCGTCTGGTCT
>CAZFWK010000011.1:10637-11976 GCA_964522555.1 uncultured Peptoniphilaceae bacterium
GTAAGCGTTTTGAGAGTTGTTCCATAATCCGCAGGCTGACTTGCGGGTAGCGTAGCAAGAAGCGTTGGAAAGTGTGATGATTCAGCATGCAGAGTTCACTTTGCTTGGATGCAATCGCCATGGAGGTGTGCTCGCTTTGCGTGATGATTGAAAGCTCGCCGATAAAATCACCCGGTTTCAATACGGCGACCAATTGCTCTTTTCCGTTTTCGTTTAGCATGATCATCTGAATTTCGCCCGACTGGAGGATATAGAGCGTGTCCGATACCTCGCCCGGAAGAAACAGCGTCTCATTTCGTTGTAAAGAACGATGCTCGAGAGCATCGTTCAGTTCTTCTAATTCGTCGTGAGACAGGTCCCGAAAGAAGGGGACGATGTGTGCACAAGTGTGAATGCTCATATCGAACTCACTTTCTTTGGATTAATCGCATTGCGTTCAGAATGACCAAGAGGATACTGGCTTCGTGGACGAACATGCCGATCGAGAGCCCGACGCGTTCCATGAGGACGCCCGCCAGTAGCAAGATGACGGTGCCCATCGCGATCGCGGTGTTCTGACGAATATTGTTTACGGTGCGCTTTGCGATCGTCTTTGCAATTGCGATTTGCTTGAGTTCGTGCGACATCAGGACGACATCCGCCGTTTCGATCGAGATATCGCTGCCGCCCATCCCCATCGCTAAGCCGACATCCGCCAACGCGATCGCCGCGGCGTCGTTGATGCCGTCGCCTGCCATGAGCACGGTCTTGCCTTGTGCCTTGTATTCATTCACAAGCTCCGCCTTTTCATGCGGGTGCAAGGAACCGCGTGCGCCGTCGAGGTGTAGCTTTTCCGCTACCGCATCGACCGTTTGCTGGTGGTCGCCGCTGAGCATATAGATCGATTGGATCCCGGCTGCACGGAGTGCTTGGATTGCGCTTTCCGCGCCCTCTTTCAGCGGATCCTCGATTCCGATCAAGCCTTCGATCGTCTGATCGATGGCGATCAGCATGATGGTCTTGCCGGACGCTTGTTGCGTGCGGATCTCCTGTACGAGATCGCTTGCGATTTCGATCCCGTGGCTTTCGATCAGGTGTTCGTTTCCAACCAAGATCGTCTGTCCATCACGCAGTGCTTTAACGCCTTGCCCGGGGACGACTTCCGCCGTGATATCTTTTTGCGCTTCTTGTACTTTATCTTTCAAAAATCCGGTAATCGCACGGCCCAAGGGATGCTCGGACACCTGCTCCGCATGATAGACCGAGTCGATCACTTCTTGTTCTTTTTCGGGATGAAATACGGTAAACAGCGTTACTGCAGGAATTCCCTTGGTAAGGGTTCCGGTTTTATCGAATAAGA
>CAZFWK010000011.1:11986-26311 GCA_964522555.1 uncultured Peptoniphilaceae bacterium
CGTGTCGATCCTGGCGGTTTTTTCTAAGCTTTCTCCGCCCTTAAATAGGACCCCTTGCCGGGCTGCATTGCCGATGCCTACGACGGTACTGACCGGTGCGCCGATGACTAAAGCGCCGGGGCATGCGATGACGAGAAAGGTAATGGCCATGTGCAAGTTCTTCGTGAGGAAATAGACCACCACCGACAACACGACGATCAGCGGCGTATACCATTTTGCAAAACGATTGAGGAATTTCTCCGCTGTGGTTTTGGTTTCTTGTGCTTCTTCGACGAGTTCGATCATATGGGCAAAGGTCGTATCGTCGCCGACTTTTTGCGCTTCGATTACCATGGTGCCGAGTTCCAATATCGTGCCTGCGAACACCTCTTCGCCGACCTCCTTGTATACAGGGAGGGATTCGCCCGTCATGCTGGCTTGGTTGACGCTGCCCGAACCGTCTGAAATGATGCCGTCTACCGCTACTTTTTCTCCCGTCTTCATGAGGATCATGTCTCCGATCTCGACTTCATCCACCGGGGTTAAAACCGGCTCGCCGTCTACCAGCACATTGACTTCTTGCGGGACGAGGTCGAGAAGGCCTTTGATCGAGTTGCGGGTCTTTTCCAGTGTCTTCGCTTCCAAGAAGTCGCCGAACAGGAAGAAAAAGCTGACCAAGCTGCTTTCCGTATATTCCGAAAGATATAGCGCCCCGATTACTGCGATGACTACCAGCATTTCGATACTGAAAGCTTTTTGCGTAAGCGCCATGATAGCCTTTACGAGAATGGGAAGGATTGCCACAAATGTCGCTGCGATCAGGAAACGTCTGTCTAATAGAAAACCCAATGCGATCAAGACCATCGATAAGACGAGGATTTGAGTTCGCCACCGGTTTAATTGTTTATTTATTTTAATCAGCATACTATCACGCTGCCTCTCTTTGTAGTGTTAGGAAAAGGCGGTGTCTGGACCGCCTTGCCTCATGCATTTATTTCGCGCTAATTACTTCGAAGCCCAACGCTTCGATCATATTGGTGACATCTTCCGTGGACAAAATGTTTTCGTCGATTTCCGCTTTCACTTTGCTCGATGTAAACAATACCTTGGAAGAGAGCACCCCTTCCGTTTTGTCCAATTGGTTCTGAATTTTGCTGACACAAGTCGGGCAAGTTAATTGCTCGAGTTCTAAATTGATTTTTTTCATTTTCATCGCCTCCATTGCCTATAGAATACCCGAAAAGGGGAGTGATTACCTTGATACGGGTCAAGAAGTGGAAAGATCGTTGCTTTAAGCATTGCAAAGTAAAAAACGCAGGAAACATTACGTTTCCTGCGCATCTTGAAAGGGTGTTTCGATCTACTCGAGTTCCACACTGCCCATATTCAGGTCGTAGTATCGTCCCTTTTGCCTTAACAGTTCGTCGTGGTCGCCTCTTTCGACGATCTTACCGCCTTCAAGCACCAAGATGGCGTCGCTTCTTCGGACCGTAGAGAGTCTGTGCGCGATGACGAAGGTCGTTCTGCCTTCCATCAGCTCATCCATCCCGCTCTCGATCAACTGCTCGGTTCTCGTATCGACGGAAGAGGTCGCTTCGTCCAAGATCAGGATCACGGGATCGGCGATGGCGGCTCTTGCGATCGAGATCAGCTGGCGCTCTCCCTGGGAGAGGCTGCCGCCGTCAGACGTGAGGAAAGTGTCGTAGCCGTCCTTTAGTTGCATGATGAAGTCGTGGGCGTTGGCGAGCTTCGCCGCGTGCATGATATCTTCGTCGGTCGCGTCGAGCCTTCCGTAACGGATATTGTAGGCGATGGTCCCTTCGAACAAGTGAACATCTTGAAGCACCATACTCATGATGCTGCGAAGGTCGATCTTGTTGATCCGGGACAAGTCGATTCCGTCTACCGTGATCTTCCCGCTGTCGATTTCGTAGAAGCGGTTGATGAGATTGGTGATCGTGGTCTTACCGGCACCGGTGGAGCCTACGAAAGCGATCTTCTGACCGGATTTCGCAAACAACGAGATATCATTGAGTACAGGCTTGCCTTTCACATAGCTGAAGTCCACATCATAGAAACGGATGTCGCCTTCCACCGGCACTCGCTCAACCGCACCGTCTTCTTTCGGCACGAGCCAGCATAAGCCATTGCGACCGTCGCAATCTTCCACAAGCGTGACATCATCTGAGAGATCTTCGGGCGTCGAGTCGAGCACCTCAAAGATCCTCTCGGCACCTGCAATCGCGGCAAACAACTGGTTCAGCTGATTCGAGACTTGCGTGATCGGCCTCGAAATCGTCCGGGTATACTGCAAGAAAGCAGCGATATTTCCGATCGTCATCGAATTTCGGATGACGAGAATCCCGCCGCCGATCGCGACGAGTGCATAAAGGACAAAGGAGAGGTTGCCCATGACGGGCATCAGCATGACGCCGTACGTGGATGCGCTTGTGCTCGATTCGCGAAGTCCGTTTGTTTTTCGGAGAAAGACCTCGGTGGTATGCTCTTCGTGGTTAAAGACTTTGACCACCTTTTGCGCACTGATCATCTCTTCCACAAAGCTGTTCATGTCGGCGATGGAGGCTTGCCTCTCGCGAAAGTTCTTTCCGCTTTTCTTGGCGATAAACTGCACGATCAGCATCATGACGACCAGCATCCCCACGACGACTAAAGTGAGCACGGGGCTGAGTACGATCATCATGATAAAGGTACCGACTACCGTCACGATCGAAATCAGGATTTGCGAAGCACTTTGCTCAAGTGACTGATTCAAAAGATCGATGTCGTTTGTAAAGGAGGACATAATCTCTCCGTGCCCGCGTGTATCGAAGAAAGAGATGGGGAGACTCTGCACCTTTGCAAACATTTCTTTTCGGATTTGATGCGTGATCCTCTGTGCGACGCGCGCCATATAGAGGCTTCCTAAATATTGGCTTGCCGATATTCCGATGACGAGCACGATCATGATCACAAGGAATCGCGCGAGGATCTGCGTGCTCCGATCGGTCAACAAGGAGTCGATGATGGGGCTTAACAGAGCATTTGCCGCGATCGACCCGACTGAGGACAATACGATCAGCAAGAGGCCTAAGGCAAACTGCAACTTATAGAAGCGGAAATAGGAGAAGAGTCTCTTTGTCGTTTGCATCGGGTTGGTCGGAACGACCCGCATTTTTGCTTTGTTTGGATCACTCATGCGCTCATCAACCCCCTTTGCTGCGATTCGTAAATCTCTCGGTAGATCTCGGAGCGCTGTAGCAGCTCTTCATGCGTACCGATGGATTCGATCTCGCCGTGGTCCATCACGATAATTCGATCGGCCTCTTTCACGGAAGCGATCCGTTGTGCGATCAATAGGGTGGTGATGTCGGAGAGCTCTTCTTTAAAGGTCCGTCTGATCCTTTCGTCGGTTGTCATGTCGACGGCACTCGTGGAGTCGTCGAGGATCAGGATCTTCGGCTTTTTGATCAAAGCGCGCGCAATCGTAAGGCGTTGGCGTTGGCCGCCGGAGAAGTTACGCCCGCCCTGCTCGACCGGATGGTCCAAAGTATCGTCGTAACGGGATACAAATTCCCAAGCTTGCGCTTTCTTCAGTGCGTCGATGATCTCTTCGTCGGTTGCGTTTTCGTCGCCCCATTGCATATTGCTTCGGATGGTTCCCGTAACGAGCGTGTTTTTTTGCAAAACGAAAGCGACCTCCTCGCGAAGCGCATGCATATCGTAGTCTCGTACGTCCAGCCCGCCTACCTTTACGGTGCCTTGCGTGGTGTCGTAGAGTCTCGGAATCATCTGCACAAGGGTAGACTTAGACGAACCCGTACTTCCTACAATGCCGATCATCTCACCTTCTTGGATCGACAAGTCGATGCCTTTTAAGACATCTTCGCTGCTGGTCGGGTAACGGAAGCAGACGTCTGCGAATTCGATCGATCCGTTCGGTACGCGCTGCACGGGATCGGCCGGGTTTTCGATTTCGGATTTCGTTTCGAGCACTTCGATTACACGTTTGGCGGATGCGGAACCTCTCGTCAACATCATAAAGTAGAAGGAAAGCATCATCAGGCTGATCATAATCTGCGTAATATAAGTAACAAAGGCGATCAACTCACCCGTTCCCATGGTGCCGGCCATCACTTGGTGCCCGCCAAACCACAATACCGCTACGATACAAGCATAGATCACGAGGTTTAGGATCGGCATCAAGAGGATGATTAGAGTAATAGCTTTTAGCGAGGTATTCAACAAATCGTCGTTTCGCTCTCGGAACCGACCTTCTTCGTGCTTTTGGCGATTAAAGGATTTGATCACGCGAACGCCGATCAAGTCTTCCTGCACGATCCCGTTGATTCGGTCGACCTTTTCTTGCATCAACTGAAAGAGCGGCATCGCTTTTTTCATCAGAAGTCCCACGATGATGACGACCGCGGGGATCGCAACAAAGAATACCGTTGCCAAACTGGAGTTCACATTCCAAGACATGATGACGGCAAAGATCATCATAAACGGCGCGCGAATCGCCATTCGAAGGGTCATCATCGCGACTTGGCCGAGCATGTCGATATCGGTCGTAAGTCTTGTGATGAGCGAGGGGACACTCATCTCGTCAATATTGGTGAACGAGAATTTTTGCACGGCGCGAAACGCGTCCGCACGAAGCTCCGCAGCAAAACCGTAACCGGCTTTTGCTCCAAAGTGCGAGCTGATGATCCCGATGACCATCCCTGCCAAGGCCATTAGTACCATGTACACGCCAATTTTCACGACATACGCGATATCCTGATTCGCAATTCCGATGTCGACGATAAAAGACATCAGATACGGTACAAAAATATCCGCAAACACTTCGAGGATCATGAGAAGCGGGCAGACGATGGCATAAAAGCGATATTTTTTCATATAGGGCAGTAGCTTACCGATCATGGCAATCACATCCTTTCGTTGTCGGATTCGAATCCGACTTATTTTTGTTCGGTTTTGTAAGTTCGATCGTGTGCCTGGCAAGTTTTTCCAATGTGGCGGATAATTGCACGAGCTCGCCGTCCGATAGGTCGGAAACGAGTTCGGAGCGCCAATTTTCCATGACGTTTCGGATCGTAGGAAGGATCGCCAACCCTTTCTCCGTGATGGAAACATGATAACAGCGGCTATCTTGCGGGTCGCGCGCTCTCGAGACCAGCTCTCGTTCTTCCAGACCGCGCAAAGTGCGCGTAGTTAGCGCACCGTCTAACCCTAAGTGCTCGGACAGCACAGCTTGTGCTACGGAGGGTTTCGTCGCAAGGTGCATAAGATAGACCCCTTCCGTTGCGTTTAGGCCGATCGGTTTTAATTCTTGGTTCAAATAAATTTGTGTTTTTCTGTGAATGATCGAGATCCACTTCGTAATCCGATATTCTTTCGCATTCGGCAAGACACAGCCTCCTTTTCTAGAGTAAGACAAGATATAGCGTACCAGATAATCATTGACTAGTCAATGAGTTTTGGACCGCGAAAAAGCCGCCTTGGTTACAAGGATGGCTCAGAGCGTAGACAAAACCCTAGTTCATGTATTTCAATCACAAATCAAGCAAAGGGTAGTTCACAGTATAAGTGACGGAGTCAGGGGATGTCCATAAGTGCGACTCTGAGACGAGCCCTCACCTTCTTCGTTATCGATCGAGAGGACGAAGTATCAGCTGGAGCGCGTTGGACTCCCCTGATGGAGTCGCGATTCTTGCAAAAACATTCAGTTCATTTTACTTTGACTACAGACTGAACGAACCACCCTTGGTTACAAGGATGGCTCTCGAGTTTTTATATGAGTAGTATGAACCTGTTGAAATTTTCCTATTCTTCTCCGTCTGGGGGATTCTTCGGCTCTTTCGTCGACTTTCTCGTCAAGGCGAGTTCGTTTACATTGATCACTTTGCCGTCATCCAAAATGACGATGATGGTATACTCCGTAATCAGTGCAGCTCCCAGTCCGATAATCGCTGCGACCGGCGCGATTACAAGACCGATCGTTCCCATCGTAAGGGAGAGGTTCAGCAATTGCTTGCCGCCCTTTTCGATAATCAAAGTGCTGGCATTTCCTTTTTCCCACAGGTATTTTATCGTATCGATGATATCGGAAGCGAAGGCGCCGCCGTGATGATAGACCGTTTCTTGCCCTTTCGACTCAGCATCCGGAGAATCTGCTCCGTCCGCTTGCCCTTGTGCTCTTTGCTGCAAAATGTAAATCGTAGCTTGGTCGATATCGCCGTCGCTCGCAAGGAGCGCGGTTTTCACCTCTTCATAAGAGGCACCGGTGCGATCCATCACTTTATCGATTTTCTCAATTCCAATCATTTGATCCCTCCATGGATATCGTTATTCGGCAACCGTAATTTCTAATGCCATTAGTCTTATACCCACTCGCCTCCCCGTACCATCAAATAAAGTTAAAAGCGTGTTAAATCATAAAGGCACTTCGATGCTCTACAGCGTTGGAAGATAAGGATCGAGGGCGGCGTTCGATCTGTGATATAATAGGGAAGAGGCACCAAGAGGTGCGAAAGGAGACCAATATGGGACAATGGACCGTTGTGAAAGAGGGGAGACTCTACAGTACCGCCGAAGAAATTGCGAACGCCGTTTCGCACGGGATCGGGGTTCTGTTCGGCATCTTTATCACCGTCTTCCTCGTATACCATGCCGTACAAGCGCAAAACATGCTCGCGATCGTCGGCTTTTCGATCTACGGCTTCTTTCTTACTTTTATGTATCTGTCGTCCACTTTATATCATGCGATCACGAACCTTAAAGCGAAGAAAGTTCTACGCGTTTTCGACCATTGCTCGATCTTTTTAATGATCGCCGGCTGCTATCTTCCGATCGCACTGCTTGCACTCGAAGGCGTAGAACGAGTTTCCGTCATCGCAATCATCTCGACGGTGGCGGTTTCGGGGATCGTATTTAAGATCGTCACGTATGGAAAATACGACAAGTACAATAAACTGTCGACTCTAATTTACGTGTTGATGGGGTGGATCGTCGTGTTTTCGATTCGGTCGATTTATTTGGCCACATCACTGCAGTTCATCTTGTGGATCGCGGCCGGAGGACTGATGTACACACTCGGCACGATTTTCTATAAATCCAAGAAGATCCCGTACAATCATGCGATCTGGCACGGCTTCGTGTTGGCCGCCAGTGTACTGCAATTTGTGGGAATCCTACGACAATACGTATTATAAGGTAAAAGAAAGCCTTGGCTCAGACTGTAGAAAAAGTTTTTTCGAGATGGAGTGAAGGAGAGCCCGGTATACCCCTTGAGGCCATATCTTGGCCGAGCGGTCCGTGAGCGTGCCGAAAGGGGTATACCGGGCTCGACTGAACGGACTTTGTCGTCACCCTGTGCTGCATGTTCAAAAGAATGTGCGGCTTTTTTTATTTCGATTCGGCCATGGCCTTTTGATATTCATCGAATTCTTTGACAACTTCCGGGTCGGTTTTCGACATCTTAGAGAAGATGACGATCGCAATGCAAGAGAGTAAAAATGCGGGGAGAAGCTCGTAGATCCCAAGCACCCCACCCATGGGTTTAAGGAGCCGATTCCACACCACGACGGTGATACCACCGGTGATCATGCCGGCGATAGCGCCGGTCTCTGTAAACTCACGCCAAAAGAGCGAAAAGAGAATGATCGGACCGAAAGTCGCACCAAAGCCCGCCCAAGCAAAAGAGACGATGCGAAAGATGATGCTGTTGGAATCGAGAGCGAGAAGGGCTGCGACGATCGCGATGAGGAGCAGTCCGATTCGCGCCACGCGCATCACTTCTTTCTCACTTGCGTCCCTTTTCAGGATTCCTTCGTAGATATTCTTCGAAATCGCAGAAGAAGCGATCAGAAGATAAGAGTCGGAGGAGCTGATCGTAGCGGCGAGGATACCCGCCATCACAATCCCCGCAAAGAATGCCGGTAACAGACCTTCCGCCATTACGATGAAGATGTTTTCCGCGGCACTCGCCGTCAGAAGTCGGGTCGGAAAGAGAGCGCGCCCGATGATCCCGATGAACACCGCTGCGAAGAGGGAGATGAACACCCATACCGTCGCAGCTCTTCTTGAGATCTTGATCTCGGATGCATCACGAATCGCCATAAAGCGCAAGAGCACTTGCGGGACTCCGAAATACCCAAGCCCCCAAGAGAGAGTCGAGAGGATCGTAAGCAAGGAGTACGGTGCGGCGTCCCCGAAAACCGGCGCATTATTTTGCACCAGCTGTGTGCCGGCTTCGGTCACGGGTTGCGAGATTCCGAAAAACTCGAAGAAACCCGGGATCGACTTCGCATTTTCAATGACGGCATCGACGCCGCCAGCCGCAGCCGTTCCGAGGCTTACGAGGATCACCAATGCCAAGATCATGATGATACTTTGCAAAAAGTCCGAGACGGATTCCGCCAAAAAACCGCCCAAGAATGTATAGGCGACGACGAAAATCGCCCCGAACAACATCATCCATTCATAGCGAAAGCCGAAGAGTTCGGTAAACAATTTTCCTACCGTGACAAAGCAGCTGGATGCATACACCGTGAAAAATAAAATGATGAAAAATGAAGACACGAGCATCAGCGGTTTTTTGCCGGTTTCCTTAAAGCGATTGCTGATAAAGTCGGGAATCGTGATCGAGTCGTTCGCGATATGCGAGTAAATTCTGAGCCGCTTCGCTACGATCAACCAGTTGACATACGTGCCGACGCCGAGCCCGAGAGCCGTCCAAAATGCATCCGAAAGCCCAAACCAATAGGCGACACCGGGCAGTCCCATTAGCAGCCACCCGCTCATATCGGAAGCTTCGGCGCTCATCGCGGTTACGAAAGGCCCAAGGGAACGCCCGCCCAAAAAGTAGTTTTCGGTGCTTGCATTTGCGCGCTTGGCGTAAAAAAGACCGATGCCGATAATCACCGCCATATAGAGCGTCATGGCGATTAAAATAAGTACAGAATCCTGAGTCATAAGTCCTCCTCCTTGAGGTGTTATTGAAGGTCATTATATAGAATAACAGACGATCATTCAAGGAGATACCGTGGTAAAGGGCTAGATAGGATCCAAAACGATCTCGTACAAAATGCAATGTGAAAGAGTATAACTGCAATCGTAATCTTTACCATGATGAAGTATAGTTAACTAAATTCTTGAAAAGGACGGTGAGCAACGCAAGAACTTCGGAGAGTATCATGGCAAGTTAATATTGTCAGGATAAGATGCATCGATATATTTAGATTTCACAAATTGAACTATCACACAAGAATTGAAAGGATTGAGGGTAAAGGTATGGGAGAATTGAACAACAAGAAGGTTGGTATAGGCGGTTATATTGCACTGGCGTTTGCAATCGTATTTTTTTCGGGGATCTTTAATGGATCGACGAATTGGCTTGGAATTTTGGATTTTAACACATTATCCGGTAAGTTCGGATCCATTGTCACTGATCCGATCACACTGAACTTTACAGGATCCGGAGGAGACGGAGCTCGGGCTGGATTCTTGTTCGGGCTGACGCTACTGCCGTCTGTAATGTTTGCACTTGCATTTGTAGCCGTTGTAGAATATTTCGGTGCGCTGGAAGCCGCTCGTGTAATCCTGACACCGCTTCTAAAACCGGTTATGGGACTTCCCGGAACAGCAGGACTTGCAATGATCGCAAGTTTGCAAAGCGCAGATGCGGGAGCTGCCATGACGAAGAGTCTTAGAGACGACGGCTCACTCACGGAAAATGAAAGAAGCGTATTTGCTGCTTTTCAGTTTTCAGGCGGCGGCACCATTATCAACTTCTTTTCATCGGGCGCAGCGCTTTTCGCTTTGACGAATCTCGACAAGACGCAAGCCGTTACGGTACCGATGCTTATCCCTTTGGGCGTAATCTTTGTGTTCAAGGTGTTCGGTATGAATATTATGAGATTTTATTTGAAGAACAAAACGAGTAAAAAGAAAGCGGTTGAGGCATAATAATGGAAAATACAAAAAAGCAAAAGAAATTGGTAACGGAAGTATTTGTAGAGGGCGCACGTAAGGGTTGGAGTATGGGGATCAACAGCATCATACCCAATGTCATTATGGCCTATATTGTGATCAAAGCGATGAATATTTCGGGTTTGTTGGATCTGATGGGCAGTGTCTTTGCACCGGTGATGGGCCTGTTTGGACTTCCGGGTGAGGCAGTAGCCGTACTATTGGGCTCATGGATGTCGGTTGGCGGAGGCATCGGGGTTGTAGTAAGCTTATTTAACGATGGATTCATTACGGGTCAACATATTGCCATTATGATCCCTGCGATTTTTCTGATGGGAGCACAGTTGCAATATGCCGGAAGAATTCTGGGTACTTCCGAAACGGAAACCAGACACTATCCGATCTTGTTCTTAATCTCCATCGTCAATGCGATTTTGTCGCTATTTGTAATGAATATCCTCATTTAGAGGCGAGAAAGGGAAAAAAATGAATCCGATTAAGCAAGAAGCGATCGATCAAAAGGAGTACTTCACCAATATCAGAAGACATATCCACAGAAACCCTGAAATGGGGCATCAAGAGACCGAGACCGCAGCTCTGATCAAAAGAGAATTAGAAAGCTATGGGATCGAGATTGGTACGAATTCCGCACCGACTGGGGTGGTGGGACTGCTTCGCGGGAAAAAGCCGGGGTCAGAGCAAGTTACGGCTATCCGCGCCGATATCGATGCGCTTCTCATACTCGAAAAAAGCGGCGCCGAGCATAGCTCGGAGATTGAAGGTGTAATGCATGCGTGTGGTCATGACGGGCATACGGCTATGCTTCTCGCGACTGCGAAACTGCTCAGTAATCACACCGATGATTTTTCCGGAACCGTGAAGTTTATCTTCCAGCCGGCTGAGGAACAGCTAAACGGAGCGATTACCATGGTAGATGCAGGCGTGTTGGAGAATCCGAAGGTAGATTCTATTGTGGCACTACACTCCTGGCCACATCTTCCGACTGGCGTACTTGGCACTTGGAACGGCGCATACTACGCTTCCGGTGATAAATTTCATATCCTGATCAAAGGGTCGAGCGGGCACGGAGCATATCCTCACAAGACAAAAGATGCGCTTTTGGCAGCGAGCCACGTCGTGATGGGTCTACAGGCGATCACATCCAGGCAATTAAATGCGATTGATAATACGGTACTTTCAATCTGTACGATACACGGAGGAACCGCATTTAACATCATTCCGGAGACAATCGAGCTGTCCGGAACGATTCGATGCCACAATAATGAGATTCGTGAGAGCATGCCGGATAGAATGAAAAAAATCATCAAAGGGATTTTAGATGCCTATGATTGTGACTTCGAATTTACGTATACGAGAGGCGTTTCCCCTGTTATCAATAATCCGGAAACCGTACAAGCGATGGCTGATGCCGCGAGGAAAGTGAATGGTGAGGATTTCGTAACTACGTTACCGGGTCCGGTCATGGGATCGGAAGACTTTTCTGAGTACAATGCACGTGTAGCGGATTCGGCGATCCTTCGTTTAGGGATTACCTCAGCAGGTAATGAAGAAATTTCGCTTCATAACGAGCGATTCGACTTCAATGATGATGCAATTCCGTATGGGTCCGCCATCCTAGCGCAATATGTAATAGATAAAAACCAACCCTCCTAGAAACTTGAAACAGGCGAGAGTATGCTCTCGCCTGAATCAGGATCGACTCCACGGTCTTACAGGTGGAGTCTCTGGTACGTTTTTTTGGAAACGATATTCCTTAGGGGAAATTCCGACGACTTTTACAAAATTTCGATAAAAGGTGGAGAACTCATTGTAACCGAGCATCTCAGCGATCTGATTGTAGCTCAAGTCGGAGATATTCACTAAGCTTAATGCCGAATCGATGCGACGATCCGTGATATATTCTTTGATCGTCTTACCGGTTATTTGTGGGAATAGCCGGTACAACATCGATTTGGAAATAGGAAAGCGCTTCGTAAGAGTAGTGGCGGAGATTTCTTTCATATAGTGGCGATCGATGTATTCGACACAATTTTGAATGATCTCGAGATTTTCATCAACCGTCGTGTATTGCTTTAAACCGAACGGGTTTTGCAAATAGGACTTTGTGATGATGAGAAGGCATGCGGTGATCAATTGTGAGGTAATCGAAAACTCGCAAGGGTCATTCGCATGAAATTCCTGCAACAAGCAGTCCATTAAACTGATATATTGTGCAATTTGGTGATCATGCAATGAGATCTTCAACTTAGTATGCGGATTGATCTGCGCGTTTTTATCGATCTGTAGGGCCGCGATTAGCTTTTTCACTTCCGAAGATTGGATCTCTTTCGCGACATACTCTTCCGTAAAGTAGAGTGAGTAGACGATGCAATCGGGATTAAATAGAATCCTGTGTGAAAAGCCGGGCGGGACGATCAGGGCATCATTTTTAACTAATGTGAAGTCTGAATCACCTTGTATATGACGGATGCTACCTCTGACAACGAAGCAGATCTGATAAAAGTCGTGATGGTGCTGCGGCTCATTTTCTTCGCGATCTTGGATCACATAGACATAGTAGCCGGATGCAACCGAATTGAATCGGCGGATCGGAATAAACAGTGAATCCATGGCAACAGGGCTCCTTTCCGGTACTTGCCTTATTTTAGCATAGTCATAACGCTTTTTCACAATTGTCTTTAACTTCTCAAAAATATAAATATTCAGGAGGGAAACATGAAAAAAGTATGGATCATCTTATTGTGTGCAGCCTTGCTATTTGCAGGATGCACCTCGACGCAAACCGCTACAACGGAAACGAAAACCGAAGCGGCGACGTCGGAAACAGCTACGGAAGCCGCAACGGAACCGGTAACGGAAGCGGAAGCGACCGCATCAGGGGACGAAAATAAAGCCGATGTCATCATCATCGGAGCCGGTGGAACCGGAATGGCGGCCGCACTTTCAGCTAGTGAGGCTGGCGCATCGGTAATCATACTCGAAAAAATGCCTTATGTCGGCGGAAATACGGTGCGTGCAAAAGGCGGTATGAATGCGGTTGGCACGGAAGCACAAAAAGCAGCCGGGATTGATGACAGCGTCGAAAGTTTTGTTGAGGATACGATGACCGGCGGGAAGAATTTGAATGACAAAGACCTGGTCACATTCTTAGCAGAAAACAGCAATGCGACGGTTGAATGGCTTACCGGACTCGGTGCCGATCTCTCCGAAGTGGCGAAAGCAGCCGGCGCATCCGCGGCCAGAATGCACAGGCCGGTCGGCGGTGCGGACGTAGGGCCGATGCTTGTGAAAGTGCTAAGCGACAATATCGCGAAAACAGGTCAAGTGCGTGTCGACCTCGACACGACTGCAGAAGCCTTTATCATGGAAGGCGATAAAGTCATAGGGGTATCCGCCTTGAACAAGGCCGGTGAAACCGTCGATTACTTCGGAGATACCGTCATTTTGGCATCGGGTGGATTCGGTGCGGCACCAGAGCTCTACACGAAGTATCGCCCTGATTTGCAAGGGATGATCACGACAAATCATTCCGGCGCTACGGGTGACGGCTTGGTGATGGCGGAAACGACCGGGGCTGCACTGGTCGATGTCGACCAAATTCAAATTTTATTCTGGTTGTATACACAATGCTCTACGCTAGAAAAATTTTAAAAAGTCAAATGTCGACCTCCGAAACCGGCGATATCGAATTGAACGAAGAAGTATCGGACACGGATCCGTTGACTTTCAAAGATATTCTAATCGTAATCGTATTGTTCGGCGGATTTGGCGTGTATGCGTATGGAACCATATCATACGGTTGGGGCACCGAATATATGAGTGGAATCATGCTCGTAATCGCAATCATTGCGGCCATGATCGCAATGATTGGCCCTAATGCTATGGTAAAGTCGTTTATTTCGGGTTGTAAAGGTGTCGTCTACGCTTGTCTAATCACCGGCTTTGCTGCAGGTATTTCTTATATATTAAATGAAGGCAGGATCATTCATACGATCGTGCACTTTCTTGCATTGCCCCTTCGTTACGTGGGGAGTGTCGTGTCGAGTTACCTTATGCTTGGTATCAATGGCGTAACTTCCGAAAAGACTACGGCTCATATGGGTGGCATCGTGATCGGCCTCACGCTGACTCTGGTTCACTTGATCGGGATTCCGTTAACGGGTACTTCTGTTAACCCCGCAAGAAGCTTGTCGGCGGCGATCTTTGCCGGTGGTGAAGCACTCTCGCAAGTGTGGGTGTTTCTAGTAGCTCCCTTGGTTGGAGCAGCAATTGCGGCTCATATCTATAAAGTGTTAATGGAAAAGAAGGCGTAAGAATCACAGAGATCCATGGACCGTTTCGGTTCATGGATCTTTT
>CAZFWK010000012.1:0-24770 GCA_964522555.1 uncultured Peptoniphilaceae bacterium
AACTGAATGGGTTTGCATAAATCGTGACTCCATCAGGGGAGTCCAACGCGCTCCACCTCGCCTTCGTCCTCTCGATCGATAGAGAAGAAGGTGAGGACTCGCCTCAGAGTCGCACTTATGGACATCCCCTGATTCCGTCACTGACTCTACGATTCTTCCTATACTTAGTTTGCAATTTATATACATGAACGACAGGTTTATCAACGCTCTGAGCCGTCCTTTTCCGGACTGCTCTTTTTTTGACTGCTTTATTCATCTGTGGAAAGAAACAGGAGGCCCTCCCCTTCGTGGCACTCAACGGTGGCAAATTCCGATGTGATTTCGTTGCTGACGCCTAGGCCGTCGCCGAGATAAATCCGTTTCCGTTCCAGAGGATACTTTACACCTGATAAGCTGATGAGAATGCTGGAATCGACCGGCATCACCGATAGATAGCCGTCTCTTTTTGTGATCGTCATCTTTTCTTCGAGCGCGCGGATCTCGTTTGTCTCGTCGATTAAGATGATCTTTGTCTCTCGTTTCTTCGCCTTCAAGATCAACAGCGTGTTCAAAAACGTGTGGTCTAGTCTCGATCCCGATGCGCCGAAGAGCGTAATTTCACGTATCTCTTTTTCTTCCAACAGTCGGATCGCAAGCTCCATATCCGTCTCGTCTTTTTCTTTCGGGAATTGTTCGATTGGAACGCCGGCCTCTCTAAAGTACTGAAGATCCGACTCCGCAATCGAATCAAAATCGCCGACGAGCAGGTCGGGTTGGATTCCTAAATGAACTGCATACTGTGCGCCACCGTCTGCTGCAATCGTAAAATCGCTCTTCTCAATCGCGGCCAGGAGTTTTTCTTTCGACACGCGTGAACCGCTCCCGATCACGACGCCTCGTTTGCGATCATTCATTCGAAGTTTGCTCTTTCGGAGTGCCCGATCCCTGTCAGAATCGAATGGTATTCTCGTATGCGCTCAGCTTTGTCTTTCGCTTGGAAGATATCGCTTCCGACCACGAGCAAGTCCACCCCGAGAGCCGCGAGCCGTTCGGCCTCTAACCGCTTCACCCCGCCGTCCACCTCGAGCAATATTTTTCTGTCTTGTGCATCGATTGCATTTTTGATCCGGATGATCTTCTCGTCCGTCTTCTCGATATAGCTCTGTCCGCCGAAACCCGGGTTTACGCTCATCAATAAGACGAGATCCGTCACATCCCATATATAATCCAATACATTCGGGTGCGTAGACGGATTCAGGCAGACGCCCGCTTTCATGTTTAGCTCGCGGATTCGGCTTAGCGTTCGGTGTAAGTGCTTTGTCGTTTCGGGATGCACGGTTACGATATCCGCCCCTGCCTCCGCGAAAGCCTCCAGATAAGCATCGGGGTTTTCCACCATCAAGTGAGCGTCAAATATGAGACCGGTGTGCGCGCGGAGCGCCTGGACGACTCCGGCCCCAAACGAAAGATTCGGCACATAATTCCCGTCCATAATATCTAAGTGGAGGTATTCCACCCCGTTCGACTCCAAAAGCGCCAATTCCGCACCCAAATTTGAAAAATCCGCATTTAAAATGGATGGACTCAATTTCGCCATCAGTATCTCCTTTGCTCTTCCAACTCTTCCAGAAATAGTAAGTAATTCTCATAGCGGGAGCGAGTGATTTCCCCCTCGTCTACTGCAGCCTTTACGGCGCAACCCGGCTCTTTCCGATGCAGACAGTCGTCGAAACGGCAGTCTCTTTGCGGGAAATCGGGATAATAGTGCTTGAGATCCGAAGGCTCGTCGATAAACAGCAGTTCCAAGGAAGAAAAGCCGGGGGTGTCCAGCGCATAAGCCCCCTCTGCGATCTTAATGATCTCGATATGCCGCGTCGTATGGCGACCTCTTCTCGTCTTTTGGCTCACCGCACTCGTCAATAAATCGACGCCCTCAAAGAGCGCCGATAAAATCGACGATTTCCCCACTCCGGAAGGGCCCGCCACCGCTGTGGTTCCTTTTAACAGTTTTTCTTTCAGTTCGGGCAATCCTTCACCGGAGAAGGTGCTCGTAAAGATCACTTCATAACCGATTTTCCGGTATATGTCCAGCAACTTTTCATTTTCTTCCGGCGTGTTCAGATCGCTCTTGTTAAAGCAAATCAGGACATGTAAATGCTCTTTCTCGCACATCACGAGAAAGCGATCGAGGAGAAACAAGCTGATATCGGGCTCTTTTAAGCTCATCACAATCAGCACCCGTTCGATATTCGCTACCGGAGGGCGTAAGAGTTTGTTTTTTCTGGGTTTGACTTCTTCGATATAGCCCAAATCCAGATCAGGTGACATTCGAATGACCACGTCGTCCCCCACGATCGGTTTCGTTTCATTTTTTCGAAACAACCCTCTCGCCTTACTCGCGATTAAGCCTTCCTCGGTATCTACCGTGTAGATTCCGCGCACGAGTTTCGTAATTTTCCCTTCGATCGCCTTTCCTCCTTATTGTGTGACCGACTTGATAAAAGTGCCGTTGATATACAAGTCAAATTTGATCCCGGGTGAATCGGTTAATCGGATGGTCTGCGTGCCGTCCGCATAATTAAAGGTCCGATTCGACAAATCCTCTTCCAGTTCACCGTCTATGCGCACGATATGCACTTGGTAAGTGGTTTGCCCATCCGGCTGCGGTGTAGGCGGTGTCACTTGGATCAGGTATTCCACATCCGGAACTGCTGGCTCCGTCTGCGGTTCCGTAACGGGTTCTGTGGCCGGCGGTTCCGTTTTCGGACCGATGCTTACGACCAAATCGATCGTCGTTTGCGGCTCGACTTTTGTAAGATGCGTGACGGACTGGCTGATGACGTGGTCTTCCGCTACGGTTTCATCATGCTCGGTGCGAACATTTCCCACCTTCAGATCGAGATCGTTTAGCGTGCGTATCGCGTCGTACTGCCTTTCGTTGCGAAGATCCGGCATCGAGATCAACTCGACTTTCTTGCCGGAGCTTACCGTGATCGACACAGCGGTTCCTACCGGAACTTCGGAATGCGCCGCCGGATTTTGCTTCATTACCATGCCTTCGTTGTACGAGTCGGAGGAGTCTGTCTTTTGTTCTCCGATTACCAGATTTACGCGATTTAACGCAGACTCCGCATCCTGCGGACTGTTATTGAGAAGCGATGGGACTCGTACCATTTCCTGTCCTTTTGAAAGGATCACTTTGATCTCGGCACCCCGCGCTACCGTTTCCCCTTGTTGGATCGACTGCTCCATAATTTCACCGGCTGCGTAATCATTGCTAAAGGACTCTCCGTTCGTCGTAAGCACGATACCCAGCTTTTCGGCACTTCTTTCGGCTTGCGCCAAAGTCAGTCCCAAGAAGTTCTCGACTACGACGGATGAACTTTCCGTCACATCGCTTTCGGTCGGACGATTGTTCATCAGAAAGCCGCGAATAAAGAAAAACCCTGCCCCGACAAAGATGAGCGCCAAAAGAATCGGCAATACGACTCTCTTAAACGGATCCTTTTTTTCATCGGATACATCCTGCCCGGGCGATTGCTTCGCCTGATAGACGCTCTTTTGCGTGATCGGCTCGGGAACCGGCACCGGCTCAGGCCGCACCGCCTCTACCTCTACGGGTTTTAGTATGGTCGTTTGATCGAGCGATTGCTCCGAACGAATTTGGAGCGATTTGTATTTTTTTAAGTCGTTCAAGAGTTCCGTCGCGTTTGCATAGCGAAGCGAGGTATCCTTTTGAAGCGTCTTCACGATGATCTGGTTGAGCCCCGGTGACAGCGAAGGGTTTAAGTCGATCGGCGGAATGAGCGGATCTTGGATGTGGCGAATCGCGATCGCAACCGCATTTTCGCCGTCGAAAGGGACATTGCCTGTCGCCATCTCGTACATCACGATGCCCAGCGAATATAAGTCCGATTTTTCGTCGATGAATTTGCCCTTGGCTTGTTCGGGCGATATATAGTGCACCGTGCCCAGGATCGAGGAAGTGTACGTGATCGTGGAACTCGTCGAGATTTTTGCGATCCCGAAGTCCGTCACTTTGATGTCGTCGTCTTCGGAGATCATGATATTCTGCGGCTTGATATCTCGGTGGATGATCCGGTTCGCATGCGCCGCTCGCAATGCCTGCGCGATCTGAGACGAAATCGACACGATGCGATCATCCGACAGCGGTGCTTCTTCGTCGATCAGATCTTTCAGCGTAAAGCCTTCGATGCATTCCATCACGATATAGTAATAGGTCTGGCCGTTGACTTCCTCCGACCCGACGTCGAATATATTCACGATATTCGGATGATTCAAAGAAGCCGCCGACTGCGCTTCGTTTCCGAAGTTGACGATGAATTCTTTATCCGAATTGAATTGTTGTTTTAAGATTTTAATGGCAACATGGCGCTTCAAAACGAGGTCAATCGCACGGTAAACCGTAGCCATTCCCCCTTCGCCGATCTGTTCCAAAATTTCGTAGCGGTTCGCCAGTACTATCCCAATCATACGGACGCTCCTTTCCGTTCGATAAGTGCAACGGTAATATTATCTTTCCCGCCGTTTTCATTGGCTCTCTCGATCAAGAGATCGGCTTTTTCCGAAAGACTGACGGAAGACAACACGATTTCTTCGATCTCCTGAGGAGACACCTCATTGTATAAGCCATCAGAGCACAGAAGCAGATAAGTATCTGAAGAAAGTCGCACTTTTTGATAATCGACGGCTATGGTTTGCTCGGTTCCCATCGCGCGCGTCAGCATATGTCGGATGCTCTCGCTCACTACTTTTCCCTGTTGTGCAAATTCATTTGACACACAGTGGTCGATCGTAAGCTGAACCACGCCATCGGGTCCGATAAAGTATGCGCGGCTGTCGCCCGCATGTGCCAGGTGGATCGTATCCGGTTCGAGGATCGCCACGACGACGGTCGAACCCATTCCGGTTCGCGTAGAATCGGATCCTGCCGCTTGATAGACGAGGTCGTTTGCGTATGATGCGGCGTTTCGCATCAGCTCGTCTCTCGGGATCGAATCGTAAATATGATCTGCGATATACGTCAATACGCTCTCCACGACCATATTCGAAGCGACCTCACCCGCATTATGACCGCCGAGACCGTCCGCAAGTACGATGACCGCGCCTTCTTGTTCGCGCCATATTCCGACGGAATCCTCATTGCGATTCCTCGCTCTACCTGTATCAGTTCTGGTTTGAATTTCCATAAGGCACTTCCTGACTGTTTCTTATTCCTTGCGCACGCAATTGTCCGCAAGCGCCATCGGTTTCGAGTCCCGAAGATTTTCTTACGGTCGTCGTAATTCCTTTTTGTGTGAGCTTCTTCGCAAAGCGATGCACTTCCGCCTCTTCCGGCCGGTTCTTGTCGTACTCTTTGATCGGATGGTACGAAATCAAATTGATATGCGCACCTTTGTCTTTTAAAAGCGCTTGCAGCTCTTCCACATCTTCTTTTGTATCGTTCACTCCGGGAATCAGCGTGTATTCATAGCTGATTCTCCTACCCGTTCGTTCGAAATAGACTTGGCAAGCCTTCATGAGTTCCGCGAGCGAATACCTCTTTGCGATCGGCATGATCTTTCGCCTCTTCTCGTCGGTGGCCGCATGCAGCGATACGACGAGATTAATCGGAATACCTTCTTCGCTAAGCCTTAGAATCCCCGGGACAACTCCGCAAGTGGACAACGAAATATTGCGATAACTCATATCGCGCCCTTCCGGGTCATGCAGGATCTTGAGAGCGCGCACGACATGGTCGTAGTTTTCTAGGGGTTCGCCGATCCCCATCAGCACGAGGTTTTGGATCGGCTCTCCCGCCGCTTCTACCGCGGAATAATACTGCGCAAGCATCTCCCCAGCAGTCAGATTTCGAAACAAACCCGACTTCGTGGAAGCGCAAAAAGCGCATCCCATCGCACATCCAATTTGTGTAGAGATACACAAAGTATTATGCGAACGATAGCGCATGAAGACAGCCTCGATGATCTGCCCGTCCGTAAGCCGCATCCCGTACTTTTCCGTATCCAGATTCTTCGTGCGAAGCGTCTTAACGATCTCGGCTTTTGCCACGGTAAATTCCGGACCCCCGAGTCGCTCGGATAGCGTTTTCGGAAGACCCTTGACATCTTGTAAGTCCGTCTTGAATTTCTTGTGGAAATGAGTGAATAGTTGATTCCCCCGAAAAGCGGGTTCCCCTAAAGAAACCATCAATTCGCGCAGTTCTTCAACCGTTTTACTGTTTAATTCAATTTTCATAAGCCCTCCACAAATGTATTATAACACAATGCGAGATCGCAATTGTGACAACTTTATGACTGAATTTTCCGCAGTTTGGCCATATAAAAACCGTCCGCCATTGTGGCGACCATATCGGTACATTTCTCATGCGGATTCCCTTCGGGCTTAAAATTCTCGTGTCGCGCCAAAAAGGCCTGCACTTGCTTTTCATTTTCGGCACTTCGGATCGTGCAGGTGCTATAGACGAGCACCCCACCGGGCTTCACATAGCGCGCCGCGCGGTCGAGGATCGCCTTTTGCAAGGCCTCTACCTCCGCCATCTGCTCTGCGGTGCGGTGATGTTTGATATCGGGCTTTCTGCGAAGAAGCCCCAAGCCTGAGCAAGGCGCATCCACCAGCACGCCGTCAAAAGCGCTCTCAAAATCCGGATGAAATACCGTCGCGTCTCGAACTTCTGGTTGCACAGCGTCAAGTCCGAGACGAGACGCGTGCTCTTTGATCGTGTCGACCTTTTGCGGATACAAGTCGCATGCGGTTACATGGCCCGAGTCTCTCATTCGCTCCGCCAATTGCATCGTCTTTCCGCCCGGAGCCGCGCAAAGATCGAGCCACCTCTCGCCCGGCTTCGGGTCCGCAAAGACGACGACGCCCGCTGCCGCCTCATCCTGCACGCAAAACAATCCTTCCCGATACAACTCGGAAGAAAAGAGATCGACGGGATTGGAGACGCGGTATACATCTTCGGTCAGCAACGACTCGGTGAGCTCCATGCCTGTCTTCGCAAACCGTTCGATGAATGCTTCTTTCGAGATGCGAAGGGGATTTCTGCGCACACAAAGATGCGGCACTTCCTGCACCGACTCATAGAGGGCGGAGATCTCCGACTCGGAATAGTCCTCCACAAGCGCCGACTGAATGACCGGCGGAAATGCGAGCGGAGAGTTTAGCGACTCTCCACGGTCGATACTTCGCAATAACCCGTTCACAAAGCCGCCGTAGCGCGGATTTTTCTTCTTCGCCATCTCGACCGCCTCATGCAAAATCGCATGCGAAGGCGTGCGGTCCATATACAGCAGTTGATACACGGATAATCGCAGGATATTTCGGATCACGGGGTCTAAGCGCTTTCTCTTGGATCGATTTGCGCGGTCGATTCGCGCGTCCAGCTCCTCTTGATGATCCAACACCCCGTAGACGACCCTGCGCACGAAGCGAGTCGTATTGTCTTCCGCATTTTCCAGATGCGCTTCGAGCGCTTTATTGGCGTACGCGCCTTCTTGTGCAATCTCTCCCAGTACTTTGAGGGCAATTTGTCTTTCTTTCATTTCTCTCCTAAAAAGATCGGTCGCAGGAAACCTGTGACCGATCGGGTTAGTCTCTTCTCCTAAATAGCGTTAAGAGTCGCAGAAGTTGTGCTACCGACATGATCGTGGCGGCAACATAAGTCATGGCTGCGGCGCTTAAGACCTTCTTTGCAGCCGGCGTTTCGTCCGCTTGGATATAACCGTCTTGTAAGTTGGCGATGGCGCGACTGCTCGCATTGAACTCTACCGGCAAAGTGATCAGCTGAAATACCACTGCCCCAACGAAGACCAGGATCCCCATATTCAACAAGCTTTGGGAGGAAAGAAAGAGCCCTGCTAAGATTAGAATCCAAACGAAATTGGACGTAACCGAAACAATCGGCGCCAGTACGTTTCGCATATTGAGCGCCGCATATCCTTCCGCATGTTGAATGGCATGCCCGACTTCGTGTGCCGCGACACTTACCGCGGCGATACTGGTTCCGTTGTAAACGGAGTCCGAAAGCCGAAGCACGCCCGTTCTCGGGTCGTAGTGGTCGGTTAGATTGCCTTGGATGTGCTCGACGGAAATATTGTGTAGGCCTTTCGCATTGAGCATGGATTTGGCGACTTCAAGCCCCGTGTATCCGTTTTTTGCGGGCACTCGGAGGTATTGATTGTAGGTGGACGATACTCTCGCCTGCGCGATCGCGGATATGATCAACGCGGGGATCAGTAGCAATATGGTCCAATCGTAATAAAACATGATGAATCTCCTCTATTCTAAGGTTTGCGGCACCGCAATCGGGTTTCCTCGTAAATAATCGGAAGCCTTCATGGCTCTTTTGCCGCCGGGTTTGATTTCCGTAATCCGTATGCCTTCTCGCATACTATTGGTATATATCCCCGTTTCATCCGCTTTATAAACAATACCGGGTGCCGTGTCGGACGAACGCGGTACGATTTCCGCCGCCAACACCTGCATTCGATTCCCGTTTAGAAACACATACGTACCCGGCCAAGGGTTGAGCGCGCGAATCTTTCGTAGGATCTCGTCTCCGGATGCTTGAAAGTCCAAATGGCCCATCTCTTTTGTAATCTTCTTCGCATAGGTATACAGTCCCGTTTGGGGGGTGCGGTTTTCGTAATAGCGTTCGTAGTCAGCGATGACGCGAACGGTAGCATCCGCTCCGATCAAGGCGAGTTCGTCGTGCAATTCGGAAGCCGTCTTCTCGCCAAGCGGAACCGTGATCCGCTCCAGCACGTCGCCCGTATCCATTCCCTCGTCCACCAGCATGATGCACAAGCCTGTCTCTTCGTCGCCATTTAAGATGGGCCATACGAGGGGAGCGGCACCTCGGTACGCGGGCAAGAGCGACGGATGTACATTGAGCACGCGATTGGGCGCGAGGTTTAAGAAGGCGGGCTTTAAAAGCCTTCCGAATGCCACCTCCACGATAAAGTCGAATTCGTACGCAGCAAGCGCCGACACGATCTCAGGATCGTTTACATTCGCAGGCGTCCATACTTCGATTCCCATGCGCTCTGCCGCTTGCTTTACGGGTGTCGGCGTTACAACTCCGCGGTTTCTCGGGCGGTCCGGCATGGAGAGTACGAGTGCCACATCCGCCATCTCATGCAAGCGTTCAAGCGTCGGGATCGCGAACTCCGGTGTACCGCAAAAGAGAATCTTATTCTTCTTCATCGGCTTCTTCGTATTCATCCGAGTCTTCATCCTCGGTAGCGGTCAAGTCCACTTCTTCGATCACCAAGTCTCGGAACAAAATCCCGTTCAGGTGATCGATCTCGTGGCATACGGCTTTTGCGAGGAAGCCTTCCGCCTCCAGATCCTGCGAATTTCCTTCCAAGTCAAGATAGCGGACGACCAACTTTTCCGGTCGCTTGACGGTGCCCGCAAATCCCGGGATCGACAAACACCCTTCCACCTCGACCTTCTCCCCTACTTGGGAGATCAGGGTCGGGTTTACCATCACAATCGGCCCTTCCCCTACATCGACGATAATCAATCGCCTAAGCACGCCTACTTGCGGTGCAGCTAAACCCGCCCCTTCCGCATCGTGCATCGTCTCCAACATATCGGCTGCCAATTCCAAAATCCTCGGCGTGATCTGGGGGATCTCTTTGCTGATTTTTCGAAGTATCGGGTCGCCTTCTTGTCGTATATTTCGTAATGCCATAGCTTCCTCTCATTCAATATAAAACTGCAGACTCACATTCGACTTGGCCCATTTTCCGTAGTACGTATCTTGCAGCCAATCGACGATTTTGTGCATCTGCTCTTCGTGACCGTCAAACTTCAGCGTCAGCTGATAACGGTATTTATTTCGGATCCTCGGAATCTGACAAGGCGTCGGCCCGATCATGGTAAGATACGCGAGGTCCCTGGCTTGCTTAAATCGCAGTAACGCGCCATGCACATCGTACAGCGACTTGAGAGCCGCCTGAGAGTCCTCAGACGATGCATTTACCGTCACCATATGCACAAAAGGCGGGTACCGAAAATGCTCCCGCACTACGATCTCATGCTCGTAAAAGGCGTGATAATCGTGCGTACTTGCGGTTTGGATCGCAAAGTGAGTCGGATTGTACGTTTGCAGGATGACGAGCCCGTTTTCTTCGCCTCTTCCGGCTCTTCCTGCCACCTGCGAGATCAGCTGAAATGTCTTCTCGTTTGCGCGGTAATCCGGCATATTGAGGCTGATATCGGCCATCAAAATGCCCACTACCGATACGCCCTCAAAGTCGAGCCCTTTTGCGATCATTTGGGTCCCGATCAGAATGTCGACCTCGCGATTCTTCATTTTTTCGTAAAAATCGTCGTACGCGTGTTTCGTGGTCGTGGTATCCGCGTCCATTCGGACGACGCGTGCATCGGGAAACACTTGCCTTGTATAGCTCTCCACTTGCTCCGTTCCCATTCCGAAGTGGCCGATCGCGTTCGACCCGCAATCCGGACATACCATCGGAATCTTCGCCGTCTTTCCGCAATAGTGGCACAATAATACATCCGTTTTTCTGTGGTAGGTCATGGAAACGTCGCAATCGTCGCAACGCTTTACAAATCCGCATTTTTTACAAAATACGAAAGATGAATGGCCCCTCTTGTTCAAAAACAGGATGACTTGCTGCTGAGCACCGAGCGCTTGCTCGATCCGCTCACGCAAACGCAGGCTGAAAACCGAAGTGTTCCCGTGCCGCAGTTCATCTCGCATATCGACGATTTCCACTTTCGGCATCGGAAGGTCCCGTACGCGCGAAGTCAAGGAGACGGTCTTAAGCGCATGGGTTTCGGCTTTCCTGTAGGTCTTCATCTGCGGAGTGGCCGTTCCCAAAACGAGAGTCGCTTCGTTCGCCTCTGCGCGCCATTTCGCCACTTCAAAAGTGTCGTAGCGCGGATGCGTTTCACTATTGTAGCTGTCTTCTTGTTCCTCATCGATGATGATCAAACCCAAATTGTCAAACGGCGCAAAGATCGCAGACCGTGCACCGATCGCAATCGAAACCTCGCCGTTTCTAATCTGCTTCCACTGTTCGAAGCGCTCGGGTAAACTCAGTTTACTGTGCAAGATTGCCACATCGCTTCCGAAACGTCCTGTAAAGCGAGAGATCGTTTGCGGCGTCAGGCTGATTTCCGGCACCAGCATGACGGCGGACTTCCCCCGGTCAAGCGCGTTCTTTACGAGTTGCAGATACACTTCCGTCTTCCCGCTACCCGTCACCCCGTGCAGCAAAAAGTGACCGCCCGGGTTGCCTTCGATTTCGTCGAAAGCGCGTTGCTGCTCTTCGGTCAGCGTCATTGGAGTCGAAAATGCCCGCTCGGTTTTCTCCAAGACTTCTCTTCTGACTTCTACGACGCGGGTCGTAACCCAGTTTTTTTCTTCAAGACTCTTGATCGTCTGGGAGGATGCGCCGGTTTCTTTTAGCAGCATCGGTTGCGAAACCTCCCCGTGTTCTCTCAAGTAGGAAAGGACCGCTCGTTGTCGAATCGCACTCGCAGCCGGTTCTCCAATCCCGTTCGCTAGGGCTACACGCGTTTCCGTTTTCGGCTTGATGTCGCTTTCGATCTCGTAACGCGCCGTGATCTCGCCGCTTCGGATCTGCTCTTTCAGCTTCTCCTTCGATGCGCCCGTCCAAACTTCGGCGAGCTCTTCTTCCGTCAACACGCGTTCCTCAAAGTTTTCGCCTCGCAATCGTAGGCGAATCTTTTTGCTGTCGCCAGGCGGACCCACCGCTTTAAATGCGCGATACAAATTGCAATGCGTCGTTTCTTTCAAATAAAAGGCGAGATCGATCAGTTCATTCGAAACGATCGGAAAGAGATCGACCACCTTTAGAATCGACTTGGTGCGGAAAGAGGGCTTTTCGTTCGTAATGCGAATCACAAAACCCATCAGCGCCTTATTTCCCTTGCCAAACGGGATGAGTACGCGTTTTCCAACCTCTACATCCGAAGCTATTTCGTCCGGTATGTCGTACGTATAGAGTTGATCCGTGCTGCGATGATCATTCAGTACGACAATCTCCGCATACCTCATGAAGACTTTTTGCTATAGGCAAGAAAAGCATTCAAAATTCGGTTGGCTAAAGCCGCCTTCGACATCATCGGAAGGCTCTTCTCACCGGTTTCGTCGATCAGCACCGCAACATTCGTGTTCACCTCAAAACCCGCGCCGGGCAACGTTACGTCGTTTGCGACGATCAGATCAGCTCTCTTTTCCACGCGCTTTTTACTCGCGTACTCGGACAATTTCTCCGTTTCCGCCGCAAAAGCCACTACATACTGATTCTTCTTATTCTCTGTCACCGTCTTCAAAATATCGGGGTTCTTTACGAGTTCGATCGTGAGCTCCGACTCCGCCTTCTTGATTTTTTGCGTTCGTACTTCCACCGCACGGTAATCCGAGGGAGCCGCCGCCATGATCAAAGCATCGCAGTCGTCAAAGTGCCGGGAGACCGCATCCAGCATTTGCGCCGTCGTATCCACTGAGATCGTCTTCGCACCCGGGATTTTTGCCAAGTGTTTCCCCGCATTCACAAACACGACGTCCGCACCGCGCAACACCGCGCTTCGTGCGATATGGTACCCCATCTTACCGCTGGAACGATTCGTGAGATAACGCACGGGGTCGATCGGCTCTCTCGTGCCGCCTGCCGTTACCACAATCTTCTTTCCGCGAAGATCCTTCGGGGTAAAGTGATCGGTAAGGGCCGCCACGATCTCAGCCGGTTCCGACATCCGCCCTTCCCCGATCTCGTTGCAAGCCAAAAATCCGGCACCCGGTGCGATAAACTTTGCACCGCGATCCGCTAAAACCTGCATATTCGCTTGGGTGGCGGGGTGATGCAGCATTTTCGTGTTCATCGCGGGAGCTAAAAGCAACGGGCAGGTCGCAGCCAAAGCGGTTGTGGAAAGCAGGTCGTCCGCGATCCCGTGTGCGAGCTTCGCCATCACATTGGCCGTCGCCGGTGCGATCAAAAAGACATCCGCTTCTCTTGCGAGCGAAATATGCTCGACATTCTCCGCATCTTCTCTCGAAAACCCGTCCGTATGAACACGCGCGCGCGACATCGTCTCGAAAGTAAGAGGGGTTACAAACTCGATCGCGTGCTCCGTCATGATCACATCCACAGCGCAACCCAGCTTCTTCAGCCGGCTGATCAGATCCAGGGTCTTGTAGATCGCGATCCCGCCGCTGACCCCGAGCAGAATTCTCTTATTCTTCCACATCGGGTTGCCCCGTTTCGTCGTTTAACCCGTCATCCGAAAGGGTTACAATCTCAACTTTACCGGCCAATATTTCTTCCAATGCGATGCTCACAGGCTTAAAACTGTCGGTTTTGATCTTCTTTTCCGAACCGTCGACGATGCGTCTGGCGCGTTTCGCCGTTGCATTCACCATGGCGTAACGGGAATGGGTAATTTCTTCTAATTCTTTAAACGAAGGGATTATCATGATTTGCTCCTATCTCAGTGTTTCTTCAATATTGGGATTGTTGATGACGCGCATGCGTTCCGCGCGAATGATCGTCTGAATCTCTTCCGCCGCCACATCGACTTCGGTGTTGATCACGATATAGTCGTATTTGTGGATATACGAAAACTCGTTTCGCGCGTTTTTCATGCGCAATTCAATTACCTCTTGCGTTTCCGTACCGCGCGTCACAATGCGGCGCCTAAGCTCTTCCATATCCGGCGGGATCAAGAATACGAATACCGCCTCCGGCATATTGTTCTTCACTTGCAGCGCGCCTTGCACGTCGATCTCCAGTAGCACGATCTCGCCCGCTTGGATCTGCTCGGTCACAAAATCCTTCGGCGTACCGTAGAAATTCCCGTGTACATTGGCAAACTCCAAGAGCCCGCCCGATTTTACCAACTCTTCAAATTCCTCAGGCGACTTGAAGAAGTAGTTCACGCCGTCTTCTTCCGCCGGACGCTTTGTTCTCGTCGTCACCGAGATGGAAAACTTCACATCCGGCATCTCTTCCATGAGCTTGGCACACACTGTACCCTTGCCCACCCCGGAAGGGCCCGACACCACCAGTAAAAATCCTTTGTTATTCTTCATTGCCCCCCCTATTCTACATTCAAAATTTGTTCGCGAATCTGTTCGATCTGCACTTTCATATCGACCGCCGCTTTCGTCTGCAACAAATGCTGCGACTTGGAAGCGATCGTGTTGGCTTCGCGGTTCATCTCCTGGCAAATGAAGTCGAGACGCTTCCCGATCGGACCGCTCGTTTCGATTTGATCTCGGAATTCTTTCAAATGCGCGGCCAGCCTCGTCATCTCTTCTCGGATATCGGATTTCTCCAAATAGAAAAGCAGCTCCTGCTTCAATCTCGATTCCGCAAACTCGGGATCGGATACCAGAATCTCGTCGATTTTCGCGCGAATCTTTTTCGCATGCTCTTCATTGATGGACGGGATGCTCTCCTCTAACGACACGAGCTTTCGCTCGATCTCAGCAAGGTTTTGTTCAAATTGCGCCTTGATGCTCTGCCCTTCACGCTCTCGCATCCCTAAAAAATCGGACAATGCACTACGGGTGATCGCCTCTAAATCGGCTTTCAGCTGCGACTCGTCCAGTTCGGAAGGCGTCTCCACAAACAAATCCGGCGTCTGCATCCATAACGAGAGCGTCGGATCTTCCTGAACCCCGTAGCGATCACGCAAGAGATCCAGCGCTTCCTTGACCGCATCCGCTCTTGCAAGGTCGACCGTCAGATTGCTGAGAGATGCATCGACCCCTCGGATCTGCACATTGACCTCGACCCTTCCCCGACTGATCTCTTCTTGCAGGATCCCCCGAAGCACGTTCTCCATCGCAAAAAACCGCCTCGGCATCCGAAAGCTCCAATCAAGCGACTTGTGATTGACGGATTTTAGCACCACTTCGATCGAAAGACCACACGAAACCCCTTCGGTCTGACCAAAGCCGGTCATACTTCGCATACACAATGCCTCCCCTTTTTTTGATAAACAGAATGAATTCTTGATGATATGAAGACAGTGTATCCGAAAAAGACGGTTTGTCTATGCATTTATGTCTTATTCTTCTTATTTGCGTGCAAATCGCATATGCTATACTAAAAGGAATCAATCAGTAGGAGAATACCAATGAGTTATGACGGAATCGTAACACGATGCATCACCCATGAATTACAAAAATATTTACTCGGCGGAAGGATCAATCGGATACACCAACCGAATGCAACGCTCATTCGCCTCGATATTCACAACGAAGGAAAAACAAGGAAAGTACTGCTCTCGACCGGGGGGAACGCCCCTCGCCTTTATATCGCGGAAGAAGTACCCGAAAACCCGCAGAACCCGCCGCAGTTTTGCATGGTACTCAGAAAGCATCTGCAAAACGGAAAGGTTATAGGCATTACACAGGAAGGCACCGACCGCGTTATCCACTTCGACGTGCAAAGTTACAATGAGCTTGGGGTTAGTGTATCGCTTCGTCTCACCGTAGAAATGATGGGAAAGTACTCCAATGTTTTTCTTGTAAACGAAAGCGGGGTGATCATCGAAGCGCAAAAGAGAATCAGCAAAGAAATCTCGAGCGTCCGCATGGTCTACCCGGGCATCCCGTACGAAATAATCCCCAGCGAGAAGCGGGAGATCGTGCAGTCCATCGCCTTGCCGAAAGCGACCGATGCGGATCTGAAATTGCAAAAATGGTTGCTCCAAACGTACGAAGGCTTTGGCCCGTTGATCTGCCGCGAACTCGCGTTTCAGGCGGAGCTTGAGCCGAACACTTCGATCGGAAGCCTCTCACAAAGAGAGTTGGAGCGCCTGCACCAGGCGCTGTTGGCTTTTCAAACCGAACTCATCGAGAATCGTTATAAGCCCTCAATCATGTACGAAGGCGATACCCCTAAGGCGTTCTACGCCTTTCCGCTCCTCCATATGGGGGCCAGCGTACGATCGTTTGCTACGGTGAGCGAATGCATTGAGGCGTATTTTCGCACGGCGCAAAGTGCCGCACCCACACTCCAGCAAGAAGAAGCGATCCGGCAAGCCGTGCGCCACCGCTTGGAAAAGACGCAAACCAAACTCGTAAAGATCGAAGCGGAGTATGAGGAAAGTCTCGACCGAAAGGAAGACCTGGTCTTCGCCGACCTCCTATCTGCGAACGCAACAAAAGTAAAACCCGGCGACACGGAGATCACCGTCGAAAATTTCTTCGATGAAGCTCTTGCACCCGTCACGATCCCGCTTGACCCGAAGAAAAATCCGTGGCAAAATGCGCAGCACTATTACAAATCCTATACGAAAAGAAAAAATCGCGAGCGCATACTGGGGGAACAAATCCCCGCTGCGAAGCAGGAGCTCGGGTATTTGTTGCAAGTGCTTCAGAACTTGGACACGATCGAAACACCGGCTGAACTGCGAGAAATCCGCGCCGAACTCACGGAGCAAGGCGTGCTGAAACACAAAAGCGGGAAGCAAAAGCCCGACAAAAGACAATCCTCTCCCCTCGCTTTCGAATCTACGGACGGCTTTTTGATCTATGTCGGTAAAAACAATAAGCAAAACGATCAACTCACCTTAAAAACGGCGAACAAAGAAGACTATTTCTTTCACGCGAAAGACGTGCCCGGCTCACACGTGATCCTACGCTCCGGCACTCAGGAGCCCCCCGAGCGAACGATTCTGGAAGCCGCATGGCTTGCCGCCGCCTACAGCAGCGAAAAGGCGGAAGAGTTTGTCCTCGTGGATTATACGAAAAAGAAAAACGTACGAAAAGCCAAAAGCGCCCTCCCTGGTGCGGTGTTCTACGATCGCTACAAGACCCTCCAAGTCGATTTAAAAAATCCGCCCACGAAAGCGCAAGCGCGTACTGAACAAAAGGAGAAATGATCATGTTGCCAGACAAACTGCAATTGGGGAATCTTCCCACCAAGATCGAAAAGTTGATGCACCCACCATCCGATTGCGCACTCTATCTCAAACGAGACGACCAAACCGGCACCGAATACGCCGGCAATAAGATCCGAAAGCTCGAATACGCATTGGCTGAAGCGCTTCGGCAAAAGAAAGATACGATCATCACCTGCGGGGGGCTCCAGTCGAATCATGCAAGGGCGACGGCTGCCGCATGTGTGCGACTCGGTCTGCGTTGCATCTTGCTATTAAAATCGGACGAACAGCCTGAAAAGGACGGAAACTATCTACTCGACAGCCTGCTCGGTGCAGAAATTCGATTTGTGTCGGGAGAAGACTACTCCAATCGATTGGAAGCGATTTGTGGAAAAGTAGCGGAGGAGTCGGAAAAGCAAGGCCACCCCGCTTACGTAATCCCCATCGGGGCATCCAACGGGATCGGCACCTGCGGCTATTATGAAGCTTACGGTGAGATAGTAGAACAGGAAAAAACGCTCGGGGTCACTTTCGACACGATCGCCGTTACGGTAGGTTCGGGAGGCACGTACGCCGGACTCTGCTTTGCCAATGCGGACTGCGGGAATCCGAAGAAGATCGTGGGGATCCCGATTACAGACGACGCGGCACATTTTGAGCGGGTCATCGCCGCGCTATGGGAGGAATTTTCGAAGATCAACACCGAAACCCGCGCGTTCGATCCGAACACCGTCCACCTACTGGACGGCTACGCCGGACGAGGCTACGCGCTCAATACCCCCGAGGAGATGGACTTCGTCGCGCGATTCGCGCGAACGGAAGGGATCTTTCTGGACCCCGTGTACACAGGAAAAGCCATGCGTGGGCTGTATAAAAGCCTCCTTACAAAGCACCCCATGCTGAAAGACGCGAAAAACCTCCTCTTCATCCACACAGGAGGCCTCTACGGCCTATTCCCCAAAAGAAGCGAATTTACGTAAAGTAATATACACTCTATTACCTCAATTTCATAGCATTCGCTCCGAATCGCCCTATCCTTTGGGTCCTCGTATCTGTAGATAGAGCTCTGAAAGTGCGATGAGAGTGCACCCGATCAAAGCGTAGATTGCATATATGAAATCGAAGAAAACGTCCTAAATCTTACAGATCTCTAACAGTAAAAATGCACCTCTTCCGGCTGCTTTCGCTTGCCGTCGAGGTGCATTTGCTTATTTGGGTATCTTATTCTGGTCTTCTTATGCGACTACTTTCGCGGCTACTTCTACTAAGCGCTTCGCTTGATGCTTTACAGCGCCTTCCAAGTCGTTTCCGAATCCGTCGCGTGTTGCGGTGCCGGTGGTTCCGTAGGGGTTTCCGCCTGCTGCGTATACGCTGCCGTCGGTGTATCCTACCGGTACGATGATCGCGCCCCAGTGCATCATTGTGGTGTAGAGTGCGTGGACGGTTTGTTCTTGACCGCCGTTTACGTTCATTGCGGAAGACATCGCCGTTACGACTTTATTGGTGAACTTTCCTTCACTCCAAGGACCGGCTTGTTGGTCGAGGAAGTACTTCATTTGAGCCGCTACATTTCCGAAACGGGTCGGAGTGGATAAAATAATGGCGTCTGCCCATACGAGGTCGTCCGATGTCGCTTCTTCGACATTCTTCGAGTCCTCCAAATAGGCTGCCCAGCCCGGGTTTGCGTCGGTTGTATCCATAAGTTCTTTTACTTTTCTTAGGCGCACTTCGGCTCCAGCTGCTTCCGCCGCTTCTTTCGCCCATAGTGCCATTTGATAGTTGTGTCCGGTTTGGCTGTAGTAGATGATCGATACTTTTGTTTTTTCCATTTTTGTTTTCTCCTTTTATTTGGGTTGTTCTTGAATAAATGTGCCGGCTTGCAGGTCGGCAAATGCTTGTACGACTTCTTCTCTCGTATTCATTACGATCGGTCCGCCCCATGCGACGGGTTCGTGGATCGCTTTCGCTTGCGCATATACGAGTCTGGCGGGTCCTTGGTTGGCTTCTATCGTGATCGTGTCGCCGTCTTTCAGCAACACGGCGGTTTTTTCGGGGAAATCCTGTCCGGCTACTTTTGCGTCGCCTTCCAAAAGAAACACAAAGCTCGTTTCATCATTTGGCGAGGGGAAACGGAGTGTAGCGCCGTCTGCGAGTGCGATGTCTAAAAAGGTCGCGGGAATGTGGTGCGATTTCGCTCCTTGCGTTTCGCGAAACTTTCCTGCGATTACGCGGATACTCGCACCGTCTTCTTCCACTACGGGGATCGCTTCGTTTTTGATGTCGAAATACTTAGGTGTTGTCATCTTCTCCGCTTTGGGGAGATTCAGCCAGAATTGCAGACCCAGCATTCGATTGGAGGGCTTAGGCATCTCTTGATGGAGAATACCGGATCCTGCCGTCATCCATTGTGCGTCGCCGGGCGTGATCGCGCCCTTATTTCCCAGGCTGTCTTCGTGTTCGATCAAGCCGTCTGCAAGATACGTGATCGTTTCGATCCCTCTGTGCGGATGCTGCGGGAAGCCCATAATATAGTCTTCCGGATTGGTGCTGTCGAATGAGTCCAACATCAAAAACGGGTCGAAAGATTCGATCGTGCTCGTGCCGAGTACGCGCGTGAGTTGAACGCCGGCACCGTCTACACTTCGTTGTCCGCGGACGATTTGTGCTACCGATTTTTCCGTCATAATTCCTCCTGTACAGATTCCGGCCGCTCGATTCGAAAGAGCAGCTTTGTAACCGTATGTTTTTCTTCCGGTGTTAGAACGCCCAATACGGATTGGATTCGCTCCAGGTGGACCGGAAAAACAGATTCTACCAATTGTTCGCCTTCTTTGGTCAGAGCACTCAGTCGGATCCTGCGGTCGTTTTCCGCTTCACAGGTTTGGACGAGTCCCTTTTTTTCCAGATTTCGTAACACTACGGTAATATTGCCTCCCGTTGTCAGAATCGACTTTACGATTTCCCCGGTCGAGAGCGCTCCTTTGTGATAGAGGATCTCAAGCACCGCGAACTGCGACAACGAAAGGTCGTACTCGGAAAAGACTTTTTGAATCTCCCTTTGAATGCGCTGGGTGCACCGACTTAATCGTATGAATAGCGAAAGGTCGATGTCCGCCAACATTCCATAAGTTGATTTCATGCGCTCCTCCGATATTACTAATTAGTGACATCTTCTATATACCCAAAATTTTTCGTTTAAACACATTTCATAGTTTTTTTGTAGGAATAATAATCGAATCGAAAAGAACGAGTTGTAGCTCGCGGTGCCACACGAGGTGGCACCCTACCTCACGATTCTTCTTCGAGTTTTTCTCGATCTCGCAAAACGTCCAGCATGCGCAGAAAAGGAGCGGTGGGCTCGCTTTGGAGGTCGAGGGTTTCACCCGTTTGGGGATGCGTGAAGGTGAGGTGCGTTGCGTGTAGCATTTGATAGGGCAGATTGTACTTTTCTTTTTTGATGCCGTACAGTGTATCGCCCAAAATCGGGTGTCCGATCGCCTGCATATGCACGCGGATTTGGTGCGTACGGCCGGTTTCCAGCGCGCAGCGAAGATACGTCGCGTTGTCGAAGCGCTCGAGTACTGTGTACCTTGTTTTCGCATCCCTTGCGGCGCGACCGTTTACCGCCATCTTGCCGTTGTCCGTCCGACTTCGGCCGATCGGAAAGTCCACCTCTCCCTCATCTTCCGTAAACCTGCCGTATACGAGTACCGAGTATTCGCGCACGATTTCTCGTTTCTGTAAGGCATCGCTCAGTTTACGGTGCGTTTCGTCATCTTTCGCGACGACGAGGAGTCCTGCGGTGTCTTTGTCCAACCTGTGGACGATGCCGGGTCTTTTCGATCCGCCTACCGTCGATAGATCGTCTTTCATATGAAAAAGGAGTGCGTTTACGAGTGTTCCCGAAGATATGCCGGGTGCCGGGTGAACGACCATCCCGGGCGCTTTATCGATTACGGCGAGCCATTCGTCTTGATAGACGATTTCGAGCGGAATCTCTTCCGGTTCATAGGTCGTCACTACGGGCTCCGGCTCTTCCACCGAAACGATGTCCCCCGATTGCAATTTTCGATTGGGTTTGGCGAGATTCCCGTTTACGAGCACATGGCCGTCTTTCACCCATCCCGCTACGGATGTGCGTGACTCTTCCGGATAAAGTTCCGCCAAGTAGCGGTCGAGGCGATTTTCTTCTCCAGCTTCGACTGTATATTTCATTCATTTTCCTCCCAACGAATCGGTTCGAGCCCGTTTTGTTCCAAAAAGGTGTTGGCTTTGGTGAAATGCTTACAACCGAAAAAACCGTTGTATGCGGATAGCGGAGACGGGTGCGGCGCTTCCAGGCATAGATGCGCCGGGTTTGTGACCAGCTGTTTTTTCATTCGAGCGGGTCTTCCCCACAGCATAAATACGGTCGGCTTTTCGCTTTCGTTGCATTGCCTGAGGATCTCATCGGTCAGGATCTCCCAGCCCATTCCCTTATGCGACTGCGGCTGCCCGCGTCGTACGGAGAGCACCGTGTTTAAAAGAAGCACCCCTTGCCTAGCCCAGCCGGTCAAACTACCGGTGGAAGGTTTCGGGATGCCCGTATCGGTTTCGATTTCTTTGTAGATGTTCAAAAGCGACGGCGGGATCTGAATGTCCTTTTGGACGGAAAAGGCGAAGCCGTGTGCTTGCCCCGGTCCGTGATACGGGTCCTGCCCCAGGATCACCACTTTCGCATCGGGAAGGTCGACCGAGCGGAGTGCATTAAATAAATCTTCCGCTTTCGGGTAGACTTCGCGGGTTCGGTATTCGCTTACAAGAAAGCTTCGCAGCTTTTGGTAATACGGCTTTTCCCATTCCTCTGAAAGTCGGGCATCCCAACTGTTTCCGAGCGTCACCATTACGAGAATTCCTTGCTGAACAACAGTTTGTATACGAGCAGGAGCGCCCCGCACACGACCGCGACATCCGCGATATTAAATACGGGAAAGTTCATCAGCCCGCCGAATTTCAGCGCGATAAAGTCTACGACATAGCTTAGGCGAATGCGGTCGATCAGATTCCCGATCGCGCCGGCCATGATCAGCACGAGTGCGAGATTGGTGACGGCGCTGTGCGTTTTATAGTTTTTTACGATATAGGTAAACAGAAAAACGACGACGATGGTCGTGAGAATCACAAAAAACACCCTTTTATCTTGCAAGATTCCAAACGCGGCGCCTCGATTTTCTACATAGATAAAAGAGAGCTGCTTTTCGATGAGATGGATGGGGCTGTTTCCCTTTAAGTGGGTTACGGCCAGCATTTTCGTCCACTGATCCAATGCGACCAGTACGGTAAATAATACGATATAGGGCATTTTACTTCCTTTACTGTTTGTGATAGATCCGTACGACGAAGTTTCCCTTCTTCGTGAGTCCCTCTTCGGACGCGATTTCAAAACGACCGAATCCTCTAAGCGAAAGCACGTCACCGGTTTTCAGAATTGTCGTCGGATTATATTGTACGAGGTGATTGGCTTTCACCTCACCTTTTCGAATTTTTTGTTGGGCTTTGTCACGCGAAGCGGGCATCAGGGCTGCGGTCACAGCGTCGAGTCGCATCGACGATACGATGATCTTCTTTTCTTCAGGCGCTCGTTCCTCGATCGAGAATTGTTGCGACCGAAGATCCGTCGTTCGAACCGTCTCATTCGCGATCTTTCCGAGCGAATCGGTCAAGAAGCTTGCGACGCTTTCCTTCACCATGATCTCTGCAGTGTCATCCGACAATCGGATATCACCGGTGCGATCCCTTGTGATGCCGGTCGAGAGCACGGCTCCGAGTATATCGCGGTGCGAGAGTGGCTTTCTCGATTCAATCCGAAGTACCGTAACGTCCGCGATTTGCTGCGGATCCAAGTCGTCGGTTCCGATGCATAGGAGAGTTCTCTCGCAGCCTATGGGAAACAAAGTCGTGGTAAGTGCTGGAAAGTGCGCGGTAAGTGCCTCAGTTTGCTTTGCAATGTCCGGCGTTAAAAACGACGTACAACTGTCGATTCGGTCTCGTTCCACCCGAAACAGCACATCGAGCACTTGCCTGCAAGCGAGCCTTGTGTCTTGCGGTTGATGCGAGATCCATTCCAACAATTTCTTTCTATCCATAAAGCAGTCTCATGATCAGCGCTTCTAAAAAGTTGAGCGCAAAAATGGTAAAAAGTGGAGTCCAGTCGATGCGGTTTGCACCCAATCCGAGCATAGAAAAAAGTCGTCTGGCGGGCATCAGCAACCAATCGCTCACGCGGGAAATAAAGCGTACGATCGGGTGCGACTTCGCCTTGACGACGAGTTCCAATAAGATGGAGGCAAAGATTATGACCTGCAGCGCGGTTACAACATTGTGTAGAATATAAGGGAACATCCTATAAGTTGTAATCCGTCTTAATGTTGAAGTTATCGAGTTGTTTTCCTTCTACATCGACTCCTTTAGGAGCGACCACGAAGATATCCTTCGTCACTTTGCGGATTTGCGCTTCCATGGAGTAGATACCACCGTTTACGAATTCAAAAATTTGCTTTTTCTTTTCGATATCGAGCGTTTCAAAGTCGATCACGACGATCTTCTTGTTCTTGATGTCGTCTAAAATTTTGGGCCCGTCTTCGTAGGTAATGGGTTCATGTATGACGAGCTTGGGCTTTAGCCCGGATCCTATGCCAGTATTCAATGCAATCTCCTCCTTGCCGGTTCTTGTATATCTCGGTTCCGCGTCTTCCTCGTATTGATCATCCGTTTCGATCACTTCGTCTTCGTCGTAGTCCGCGTAATACGGATCTTCCGCGATGCCTAAGATCGACTTAATTTTTTCTTTCATAGTAGCCATTACTACCTTCTTTCTCCAAGTATTGCGCTTCCGATGCGCACCATAGTGGACCCTTCTTCGATTGCGATTTCGTAATCGTAACTCATGCCCATGGAAAGAATCTCCATCTGAATCTGATCGGTTTCATACGCTTTTAAACGCTCAAACAGCTCTTTCGCTCTCTTGAAATCGTCTCGGATATGGGCTTCTTCATCCGTATGCGTACCCATCACCATGATCCCTTTTACGAGCACCGAGGGGTGCTTTTTTACTTCTTCCAAAAAGGGGATAACGGAATCGACCGACATACCGGCTTTCGCGTCATCCGATGCGATATTTACCTCGATCAGCGTTTCAACCGGTTCCTGTGCGCGCTTTGCGATCGCTTCCAACAAAGATACCCGATCGAGCGACTGAATTAACGCCGTATGCCCGATGACCGCTTTTACTTTATTGGTTTGTAAAGAACCGATCATATGTACCTGGCTGCTTTCCGGCAAATCGGGGGCTTTTCTCGTGATTTCTTGTACTTTGTTTTCACCGAAATCCGTCACCCCGAGTTCGTGCAGGATTTGAATATCCTCGGCCGGATAGGTCTTCGTGACGCAGACGAGGGTCACCTCATCCGTTCGTCCGGCTCTATTTTTCGCCTCTTCAATCGCATTTTGTACGCTCGTGAGAGCCGTTTCCAATTCTTCTCTTCTATTCAATAAAATCTCCCTCTTGTATAGCATCCGGATGGATAAAGATCTCATCATACAGTGCGACGGTCCCTTCGAATCGATCTACGTAAATTTGGTCCTCCGATTCGACAAAGGACTCGATCGGAACGAATGTCACAATCGCGGCGTTGCTTTTCATGTATACGCCCGTCTTCCCTTCCTTCTCAACCAATGCGGATTTCGGGAAGCGCAAAGCCTCAATCCTCTTTCCGAGCAGCTCGCCTTCTACGCGAATGGCCGAGTGTAGTGCTTCAAAACCGGTATTCACCCGTACCGCGATAAATCGTTGTTTGCCCAACTCTTGATATTGTACGACTTCGCCTTTGAGCGTC
>CAZFWK010000013.1:0-19700 GCA_964522555.1 uncultured Peptoniphilaceae bacterium
GTCGATATCGGTGTAGTTTTGCACATAGCGCACATCCATTCCTTTATAGAGCAAATACCGCCTCAAGGTGTCGAACACGACCAACGGCCTTGCATTTCCGATATGGATGTAGTTGTACACAGTGGGACCGCACACGTAAATCTTCGCGACATTTTCCTCGACGGTTTCAAACTTTTCCTTTTTTCTTGTCAGTGTATTATAGACTTGCATCGCTACTCCTTTCTCCGCAGTTTTAAAGATACTTTTCGATTCGATTCAACAGTTTCTCTTTACCCAATAGCAGAAATACATTCGTAAGGTCGGGACCGTGCACCGTGCCCGTCAGCATCGCGCGAACCGGCATAAAGAGATCCTTCCCTTTGATCCCCGTTTCCTTCTGTACGCTCTTCATCAACCCTTTGAGGGATTGCAATTCAAAAGATTCGAGTAATAGCAGCTGATTTTTAAAGGAGGCCGCCAAAATCGCAGTTTCCGGTTTCTCCAGATAGCTAAGTGCATCCGCTTCCTCGACCACAATCGCATCGGCAAACACCATCTCGGACTCCGGCACGATCTGCGCCAGGGTCTGGAGGCTCTCCTTATACGTAGCCGCTAAAAGCGCAAGCCACGCGGGGTCCGTATCCTCTTGGATTCGACCCGCTTCGAGCAAATAGGGCTTCAGTAAATCCACCAGTTCCTCGTCGGACTTTGCTTTGATATGCTGCGCGTTCACCCAGTTCAGCTTGTCGCGGTCGAAGATCCCCCCGCTTGAGGAGACGCGAGAGAAGTCGAACGCCTCGATGAGTTCTTCCATCGAGAAGATCTCCTGATTGTCGACCGGAGACCAACCGACCAGTGCCAAATAGTTGATCAACCCTTCAGGGAGATAGCCTTGCGCGATAAAATCTTCCACGGCGACATCGTCGTTTCGTTTCGAGAGCTTTTTATGATCCTTGTTCAACACGGTGGGAAGATGCACATAGACGGGTTTTTCCCAACCCAATACATCGTATAAAAACACATGCTTCGGGGTAGAAGGAAGCCATTCTTCCCCGCGCACGACATGCGTAATCTCCATGTCGTGGTCGTCTACCACCACAGCCAGGTGATACGTCGGGAATCCGTCCGATTTAATGAGCACCTGATCGTCCATATCTTCCGTCGCGATATCCATATGCCCGCGGATCAGGTCGTCGAAGGAGATCATTTCGTGTACGGGAAGCTTCATGCGGAGCACGTGCTCCTCGCCGTTCGCGATTCGCGCCTTTGCCTCGGCCGGGTCTACCGCACGGCACAAGCCGTCGTAGCGCGGCACTTTCCCGTCCGCTTTTTGTTGCGCACGCAGATTGTCGAGGCGTTCTCTCGTGCAAAAGCACGGGTACGCATGCCCTTCCTCTACAAGTTTGTCGGCAACTTGATCGTAGATGCCCATGGATACGCGCTCCGATTGGATATACGGCGCGTGCGGCCCCGCCTGGACAACCTGCTCACCCGATAGCTTTACGCCTTCGTCGATCTCGAGATTCGCCCAGGAAAGCGAGTGGATCAAGTTTTCTACCGCACCTTCCACAAAGCGGGTTCGGTCGGTATCTTCGATCCGCAAGAGGAAGTCTCCCTCTTGCTTTTTCGCGTATAGGTAATTATATAATGCGGTTCGTAAGCCGCCGATATGCAAATACCCCGTAGGGCTCGGCGCAAAGCGCAGTCGTACTTTTGTCATGGTTTCCTCCGTTTAATTGCTCTCCGTACCGGCCAAGCCGATTTCATCGGCTACGGTACGCATTGCGAGTATGGTTTCGTGGATTACCTCTTCGATCGGCATGCCGAGCGCCTCCGCTCCCTTTTCGATCACTTCACGGTTGACGCCGGCTGCAAAGCTCTTTTGCTTCCACTTTTTCTTTACCGACTTCGTCTCCATGTCGAGGATCGATTTGGACGGGCGCATCAATGCAGTCGCTGCCACTAGCCCCGTGAGTTCGTCGATCGTATAGAGCACTTTCTCGATCGGCTCCTCAGGCTCGATCTCCGTGCAGATCCCGAACCCGTGTGAGACGACGGCGCGCACGTCTCGCTCGGGCCAACCTCTCTCGATCAGGATTTTCTCCGTCATCAGGCAGTGTTGATCCGGGTATTTTTCGTAATCTAGGTCGTGGATGAGCCCGATCACGCCCCACCTTTCTTCGTCTTCGGGGTCCATCTTGCGCGCGAAATGCCGCATGACGGCCTCTACCGAAAGCGCGTGGGTGTATAAACTTTCCGATTCGTTATATTCTTTAAATAGCGCGAGCGCTTCTTCTCTGGTTGGGGTAGTCATATTCGATTCACTCCTTTAAGCGATTATACCATAGCAAAGGAGCGCCCGAAAACGGTACGCTCCTTAAAGTCGAATGATCTAGAATATTGCCGTCAGCACGAAGCTCAAAACGAACAGCGCAGCCGAGCCCAAGATGATGGGGTGCACTTCATGGAATTCTTTTTTCGCAGCCTTTACGATGATGTAGAAGATAAAGCCCGCAGCAATTCCGTTTGAGATACTATACGACAAGCACATGAAAATGCTCGCGAAGAATGCGGGGACCGCTTCATCCAAGCTTGGCCACTCGATATCCTTAAAGGAGGCCAACATCATCACTCCGACGACGATCAGCGCTGCCGCTGTCGCTTGCGCGGGTACAATCTGAGCGACCGGTGCTAAGAAGATCGAAAGTCCGAACAACGCCGCCACCGTAACGGAGGTAAGCCCCGTTCGGCCGCCGGCTCCGATTCCCGCCGCACTCTCCACATAAGTGGTCGTATTGGACGTTCCCAAGATCGCACCGATAGAGGTGGCGATCGCATCGGCAAAGAGCGCTCGTTCCATTTTTGAACTGAAGCCACGGTTTTCGAGCATCAGCCGCTCGTCTTCTTCGCTGAAGATCCCCGAGCGTTTGCCCGTTCCGATGAAAGTTCCGATCGTGTCGAAGGTATCGGTCAAGCTGAAGGCAAAGATCGTCATCAGCACATCTGCAATGCGAGAGCTGTCGGAAAATAGCGATAGGAGGCCTTCTTTTCCGAGTGCCGCTCCGAATGTCGTGCCAAGCTCCGAGAAAGCTTGCCCCACCCCCATGCCGCTCGAGATCTTTGCCAGGTCGACTACCCCGATGGGAATTCCCAGTGCGGTCGTGACCGCGATTCCGATCAGGATCGCGCCGCGTACACCCTTGATAAGCAAGATGGTCGTCAGGATCAATCCGAATAAGGCCAGAAGTACAGTCGGTGAATTGAACGGGACTAAACCCGGTACGACGCGACTGTCTGCGATGACGGTACCGGAATCGAGAAGCACATAAGTGCCCGGGTCTGCGAGAAACTCGAGGAGCCCTGCGTTTTTAATCCCGATATACGCGATAAAGAGTCCGATCCCGCCCGAAATCGCATTTTGGATCGACTTCGGAATGGCCAATATGATGGATTTTCTGATCTTGGTAATGGTAATAAAGATGTTGATAATTCCGCACAAGAACACCATCGCCAGCGCTTGCTGCCAAGTGAAACCCATTCCAAATACGACCGTATACGTGAAAAAGGCATTCAAGCCCATGCCGGCCGCCTGCGCGTACGGTACATTGGCGAACAAGCCCATCACGAGTGTCCCGATCATAGCGGCAATGATGGTCGCCAAGTATACGCCACCCCATGGCATTCCGGTTTGCGAGAGGATCATCGGGTTTACGAAAATGATATAGGACATCGTAAAGAATGTCGTAACCCCCGCCATCACCTCGGTGCTTACCGTCGTGCCGCTTTCTTTCAGTTTAAAGAAGTTTTCCATAATAACCCCCGTTCTTCTGTAGTATCGAGTAGATTATATCCTACAAGTGTGCATCTTGCTATAGCTTTTGTCGCCGCGTAACATATGGTACACTTTGACTAAGAAAGAGGTGTGCTCTTGAAAAAAATTATTTCGATTTATGCGAGACTAGGTGTCGGTCTCGTTTTCTATTCGATCGGCATCGTGTCGACGGTTGTCGCAAATCTGGGGTTAGCCCCATGGGATTCCTTTCATCAAGGGCTGGCCAATGTGTTCGGCATCACCTTCGGTCAAGCGAGTATCGCAGTGGGATTATTGCTCTTACTCATCACTTTTCTGCTGGAAGAACCGCTCGGGGTCGGCACGGCGTTGAATGTCGTGGTGATTGGAATCTTTATCGATATCATCATGAAAAATCAACTGATCCCTTATCATCCATCGTACGTGTATCGCATCGGGCTGATGTTTTTCGGAATGTGGGTGATCAGCGTCGCCACTTGGTTATACATCGGTGCAGGTTTAGGTGCCGGTCCACGAGACGGGCTCATGCTGACGATCATGAGAAAGACAAAGCTCTCCGTTGCAAGCTCCCGAATCTTGATCGAAGGCTCTGTTGCTCTGATGGGCTTTCTCTTAGGCGGCGGGCTCGGGCTTGGGACCGTACTGATCTTTCTTTTTATGGGTCCAATTCTCGCATGGTGGTTTCGAGTCGTTCGATTCAACGCGCAAACCGTCGAGCATAGGACCGTCTACTTTAAGGATCTGAAGCAAAAGCTTCAAAGGAGGAAAGTATAATGGAATTCAAGAAAGAAAATTTCTTACAATTTTTGCATGAAAGCCCCACTTTATATCATGCTACTAGAAATCTTGCCGCGATTTTTGATGCGAGTGGCTTCCGAGCGGTTGACCCTTACGGTCCAATGCAATTTTTGGAGGGAGATTCTTTTTACTCAATCTTTGAGGACGGCGCGATCATAGCAGGCGTCGTAGGCAAAGAGAAGCCTTCCGAGAGAGGCTTCTCGATCGTCGCAACGCACACGGATTGGCCATGCTTTCACGTAAAACCGAACCCTGCCATGGTGTCGGACGGTTTTATTCGCCTGAACACTGAACCATACGGCGGGATCATCTGGGATAGCTGGATGGACCGCGCGCTTGGGATCGCCGGTCGCGTGATCCTCGAGGGGCAAACACCCAAAACGAAGCTCTTTTGGCTGGATGAGGACTTGTGCACGATCCCCCACATCGCGATGCATATCGACGCAAAGGCAAACGAAGGACATATCTACACTCTACAAAACGAGATGCTGCCTGTGATCGGCACTGCATCCGATGACTTTTCGTGGGAAGGGTATCTCGCAGAAAAGATCGGAGTCTCTCAAGAGGATCTTTTGGAGGTCGATGCGTATCTCGTGCCGAGAGAAAAAAGCTGCCTCATCGGGGTTTCACAAGATATGGTGAGCGCCCCACATCTTGACAATCTGGCGATGGCCTACACGGGTGCAGCCGCCCTCGCTGCGACAAAAAACCCCGCCGCCACCGCACTCTTCGTCTCCTACAATTACGAAGAAATCGGCAGCCGTGCCGATACCGGCGCGGATTCCCCCATGCTCTTGCACTTTCTCGAGAGGATCGCACATGCGATTGGGGAAGACCGAGATGCCTTCTTACGCTCATTAGGGAATTCTTTCCTTTTGTCGGCGGATATGGCACATGCAGCGCATCCCGCGCATCCGGAAAAGTCCGACCCGACGAATCGCCCGAAAGTGAATGGCGGCCCGGTGATCAAAACCGCAGCGCGCCGCAGCTACATCACAAGCGCCGACACATCGGCCTATATTCGCCAGATCGCGGGAGACATCCCCTTGCAAATCTACGCAAATCGCTCGGAAGTTCGCGGCGGTTCGACAGCCGGTATGCATGTGCAAGCGCAAACGGCGATCAAAGGCGTCGACATGGGTTGCGCGGTATTAGGAATGCACGCTTTCCGAGAGCTCGCCGGGATTCAAGACCTCGAATGGATGACCGAACTGTTTACAAAATTCTACGCGCAATAAAAAGGAGAGCGAATGCTCTCCTTTTAGGAGTTGACAATGTCCGTTCATGAGCATCAATTGCAAATCATGCATAGGATAAGTGACGGAATCAGGGGATGTCCATAAGTGCGACTCTGAGACGAGTCCTCACCTTCTTCTCTATCGATTGAGAGGACGAAGTATCAGCTGGAGCGCGTTGGACTCCCCTGATGGAGTCACGATTGATTCAATACATTCAATTCATTTACCATTGTCTATATACCGGGGAGGGCGAATGCTCTCCTTTTTATTATCTCTCACTACTCCGGAGGTCGATCTGTTATGGGAACTTCAAAGGTAAATGTCGTTCCCACTCCGATAGTACTGTCGATTTTGATTGTGATCCCGTGACGATCGGCGATGCTCTTAGCGATCGCCAGACCCAAACCCGTTCCTTCGGCTCCGCTTTTTTCCGCTCTCGTATAAAACTGAGAAAACAAAAGCGGGATTTCGTCCGGCTCGATCCCTTTTCCTCGGTCGGTTACGCTAACGAGAATGGTGTCCGGTTTGCCCGGAGAACGGTGCGAATCGATGAGGATTTCATCGCCGGCACTGGAGAATTTTATCGCATTGTCGATCACGACGCTCAGCATCTGCTTGAGGCGCGTATAATCACCCCAAACAGGCGCTTGGACATTGCTTGTGCTCACAATCCGAATCCCCTTTTCTTCTGCGATTCTTCGCATCGAGCGAAGCGAATCGGAGATGATATCGGATAGTTGTACGACTTCATTTTGCAAGGGAAAAGAGGAATGTTGCATCTTCGTGAGATCCATCAGATCGTTTACGAGACGCTCCAGTTGTAACACTTCCTGTAGCATTTGCTTGCTGTAGCTTTGCATGCGCTCGGGGTCCTTTACGATGCCGTCCGTCATTCCTTCCAGCGAACCGCGTATGACCGTAACGGGCGTCCGGAGTTCGTGAGAAATGCTCGCCAAAAAGGAGCGGCGCTGTTCTTCCGCGTCGTCTGCGATTCTTTTTGATTCCGCCAATCGGTCTGCCAGCTCGTCCAAATTCCCCGCCAGCCTTCCGAATTCATCCTCCGATCGGTACAGACTTTTCGCCGTATAATCGCCTTCGGTCAACTTTTGGGCAGTATCCGACATCTTGCTCAAAGCGGTAGAAAACCCGGTCGTGAGGCGGTGGCTCGCAAAAGATGAGATCCCCAGCGCGATCACGAGTGCCCCCACCATAATCCCAAGTGCCGTAAAGAGCTGCGAGGTTTCCACGCGCTGGCTTCCGTGAAGAAGAAGCGCAGCCATTACTTGCCCATCCTCATTACGGATCGGAACCCCGACCGTCATGCTCACATCGTCCAATACATTTTGAAAGCTGGTATCCGTAACGGTCTCGCCTTCATACACTTTTGCAACCAGAGTAGTCGCACCTTCTGGGAGTTCGTCGTAGTGCATGCGGTTTCGGCCGGTCAAAATCGAGTTCGCATTTTGGTCGACAACCCATACGGAGCTCTTCGCGAAGTCGTCCAGGAACCGGAGATAACTGCCCATTCCGTTGTTTTGCCCCATCATCCCCTGCTTCATGCCTTGCCCCATCATCCCGCCTTGTCTTCCTTCGCCCTGCCCGTGCTCTTGCCCGCGTCCCGTGGCTTGGTTTTCGGTAGACTCCGCGATCACAGGTGCGTCCGCAGCGGCTTCTTCCTTCAAATACAAAGGAAGTTCCGACGCGATCGACTCGGCGCGCCGGGTCAGTTCTTTCTTATAGCTCTCACTTTGATAAAACCCGAAAAAGAGCAAATAGATCGCCGCACTCAAAATAAAAAACAAGATGAGCGTCGTGCGCTGCATGCGGTCGATCCGACTCTTGATACTTCCCTTGGCTGCGGTATTCATTTCGCTTCCTCATTCGTTTCCATTTGAAAGCGATAGCCGACCCCCCATACCGTATGGACGCTCCAATCGGGGTGGTCCACTTCGGCCAGTTTCTGCCTCAGCCGTTTCACATGGGAGTCGACTGTACGCGTATCCCCGTAGTAATCGATCCCCCAGATTTGGTCGAGCAGATGCTCTCTCGTGTATACGCGACCGGGGTGCTCCGCCAATACCCAAAGGATTTCGAACTCCTTCTTCGTGATCTGAATCGGTTGATCCTGGATCGCCACCTCATAGCGATCCGTAAAGATTTGCAGGCTGCCCCTTTGGATCACAGCCGGTGTGCTTTTCTCGTCTCGCTGAAGGCGCCTAAGTACCGCTCGCACTCTTGCCAATACCTCGGCAGGCGAGAAAGGTTTTACGATATAGTCGTCCGCACCGATGTCGAGCCCCATGATCCGCTCGTAATCCTCTCCGCGTGCGGTCACCATGATGATCGGGACTTGCGAGGTCTCTCGGATCGTTCGACAAACGGAAAAACCGTCTCGTTTCGGCATCGAAACATCGAGTAAGATGACATCGGGTTGATGCGCTGCAAACTTTTGGAGGGCATCTTCGCCGTCGACCGCCGCGATCGTTTGATAGCCTTCGTGCTTTGCATATTCCGAGAGGATTTCGATGATATTGGGGTTGTCGTCTGCGATGAGTATGGTTTTCATAGTCATTTCCCTCCTTCTTACCTCTAGTATAGTTCATAATTGTGGCAAATGCATGGCAATCGACGCTTTGCGCGCTCATCGCACCTCTGTAATTCGCATGTTTAATTCGTGATATCGATATCATAAATTGTAACTTTTTCTTGATTGACAGGAGTGTCTTCGCGTCGTATAGTAGAATTAAGAATTGGTTTAATCGAATCTACATTGAGAATGCAAGACTTCTCGGAAAGGAGCAAGCCATGCAAAAATTTATCATCCCACTTATGGTCGTAATCTTTCTGTCCGCATGCGCATCGGCTCCTCCGACTGTTGCGAGTGCATCCACCGAAGTACTGATCTCCTTGGACGACACTTCTCTTTCGTACGACTCTAAGGATGAAAAAGCCGAACTCAATCATAAATCCGTCACGGACGTCATCATCCAAAACCCGGCACCGAGCGCCCTTCCGATCACGGAAGCCGCAACCGAAGTGGTTATGACGCAAGAGACGACGAGCTCAAAAGAGTTTATTTACCACAAAGTGGAAGACGGCGACACGGTATACAGCCTCGCGCGCGAATATGGGCTTACGCCGAAGCAAATCGAGGCCTATAACGGATTGGAAAATCCGGATATGCTTACCCTCGGTCAGGATTTGATCGTAGGAGAAAAGGAAGTCATTTCCGTAAAAGACGTCCCGGTCGTCGTAACGGAGGAATCCCCGCCTCAGCTGGATATGCAGGCGATCCTTACTTTAGACAATGCGTCTTACGGTTGGTCCTACCCGGCCAGTCGTGAAATCGAACTCTTCATCAATGAATACCATGCTTACTCTCGTATGCAAAACCCGAACCGCGAGCTCATCTTGACTTTCGATTGCGGCTACAATTACGGCGATCTCGCGGATCGCATTTTGGATACGCTGAAGGAGAAGGGCGTAAAGGCGACTTTCTTTATCACCGGCGGCTTTCTCGAAGAGGTGCCCGACACCGTCCGTCGTATGATCGACGAAGGGCATGTGGTCGGAAATCATACGATGCTGCATTTAAACGGCCCGAAGACGATCGAGACGGATGGGATCCCGGCACTGGTATCGGACTTGCGCGACCTCGAAAAAAAGTACAAGAGCCTTATGGGTGAGTCGATCGCACCGGTCGCAAGGGCACCCGAAGGGGTGTGGAGCGAGCAGACGCTCGAACTCACAAGGCAACTCGGCTACTCTTCTTTCTTCTGGGACCTAGCGCATCGCGATTGGGAAACCGACAATCAGATGGATCCGAAGGAAGCGTTGGAGATTCTGGAATCGCAGACGAGAGACGGCGCCGTCATCTTGCTTCACACGGTAAGCAGCACGAATGCCGCCATCTTGGGGGACTACATCGACTGGGCGAAAGCCCAAGGCTATCAATTCCTCACCGCTCTTGAAATGAAATAAAACCCGGACCGAAAGGCAAGTCTTTTGCACTTCGGGGTCCGGGTTTTTTATTGGGATCTTCTTATTTTCTTTCTTCCGCTCTTTTTCGAATGACTTCAAACAAGTCGAGCGCGGCTCTCTCAGGGCCGGCTTTTTCAAACCCTTTGACGCCGAGTTGCGTCCGCAGTTCTCCTACCAGTGCACCGCTCGCAAAGAGTTGCGGGAAGTAATTGCCCAACAGGATATTGCACTGCTCCTGCTTTTGTGAGGGTCCGAAGGGGTTGGCGAAATACGAGGTCGTCTGGCCGACTTCGGTCGTCGTTCCCTTCGCCATGCGTCTACCGTCGCAAAACACTTGAATCGCTTCGTCCGCATTCTCGAAAAGATGTACGGCATGCTCGCCTTCTTCCAAGGTAACGTAGTTGTTCGCGTATAGGCAGATGTCGACGGGCAAGCCTTGCATGATCTCGTCATACGTGGCGACCGGGTTAATCAGTCTCGCGTTGATCTTGTCCGGATTCATAAAGATCGAGCGGTCCAATTCCTTAAACGCATAGCCCGCGTCCAAGTCGTCGAGCCTTACAAAGGCGCCGATCTCCGTTCCATAACCGACTACGCGGTCGTCCTCCGAGCTGATCTTAAAGGTTCCCATATCGTCGAAGATGATCGTCATGTCGGCGATATAGTCCTTCGCGAGGGAGCGGAAAGCTTCGATGCTCTCGCTTTTCCCCGCACCGCTGTCTCCCACGATGACGACATTGGCCATGTCGCCGTCCTTCAGGACGATTTGTACCATGGCGCCGTGGATCGGGAGAAATCCTCTCTTGATCTGCACGAGATTATGAAGTGTCAAGGTCATTTTCTTCATGTATCCGAAGTAATCGTGCGCTTCGTGATGCGTGATCACTCCGAGCATGATATTGTTCTCTTCGTCATCGTAGAAGATACTTTCCGGCTCCTCTTCGTGATTGTCACCGCCGAATAACAAAACGAGGTCGGGCGAATGCCCGGCTACTTCCGCTTCTGTCGCCAGTTCAAAGAGATTCGAAAGCGAGATGCCGTGCGTCAGGAAGTCGCGATGAATGTAGATAAACGCGAGCAATTCCCCAACTTTGGCCGGATAGCAGAAGAAGTGCGCGTCGTTAATCCCGATTCGGCTCAGCGGATTCGTTTTGACCTCTTGAAAGAGGCCGTCTCTCGTATTTCGCTTCGGATACGTGATAAAGGGAGTCTCCAAAACCGTGTTCTTGATAAACGGAATCTCCGCAAGCATCGAATAGTCCGCAGGCACGGGCCATACGAAATCCTTCAGGATCATCCCGACATTCGTACCGGCCGGCACCTGTCGGTATACGGTCGGTTTAGTCATGGAAATATTGTTGGAAATTTTACGGTACAAATTCAGGATCAGCTTGTCGAAGGATTCCTTCGTGTCGATAAAGCTGCTGTTGGCGAGCCCTTCGGTTCCCTTGTCTTCCAGGATGACCGCATAGCGCTCCAATCCTCTCCAGTACTTGTAGATTTCTTCCACCAAGTGGCGGAATTCTTTGCGATTGGTATACAGGTGCTTGTATTGCGGAAACGCATCGGCGATCTCTTTGGAGGTCATGATGGTTAACAGCTTAAACACCGTGGTCAGCCCTTCGATCCGCTCGGCTCTCGTCTGTTCTTTAAACTCATCGGAAAGAAGCAGATTCGACCTCGAATACTGGTCTTGGTTTTGCTTCAAAAAGTGCGAGAGAACCGAGCGAAAGCCTTCGCTATCAAGCACTTCATCGTCGTTTACACAATATCGTTTGGAAAAATTCATGAGCGCTTTGTCATTGCTCAGTGACCATTCTTTTTTCATATAATACCTCACAGATTTCTTTATTCAGTTAAATCACGTTTATTATACCACAAAGGAAAAAAAGGGAAAACGCGTATGCATTTTCCCCTGTTCGCTATCGCACCGAGTAGTTCGGTGCTTCTTTTGTAATGCTGATGTCGTGCGGATGGTTCTCCACAAGCGATGCGGCGGTGATTTTTACATACTTCGTTTCGTTTTTGAGTGCGTCGATGTCTTTCGCCCCGACATATCCCATACCCGCACGAAGTCCTCCGATCAGCTGATAGACCATATCCCCCAGCGGTCCTTTGAATTCGACTCGACCTTCTACCCCTTCCGGAACATATTTCTTTTGTTCCTCTTGGAAGTAGCGGTCGGATGACCCTTCTTTCATCGAAGCGATCGAACCCATACCGCGGTACACTTTAAAGCGTCTTCCGTCGTAGAGTTCTTCTTCCCCAGGTGATTCTTCCGCTCCGGCAAAGAGCGAGCCGATCATGACGACATCGGCGCCGGCTGCGATCGCCTTTGTGATATCGCCCGAGTACTTGATACCGCCGTCTGCGATAATCGGGATCCCGTACTTTTTCGCAATCGTAGCCGCTTCCATGATCGCGGAAATTTGCGGTACGCCGATCCCCGTTACAACACGCGTCGTGCAAATGGACCCCGGCCCGATGCCGATCTTCACGCAGTCTGCGCCGGCTTTGATGAGGGCTTCCGTCCCTTCCGCCGTGGCGACATTCCCCGCGATCAGTTGCAGATCCGGGAATGCATCCTTGATCTCTCGCACCGTGCGAAGTACGCCTTCCGAATGCCCGTGTGCCGTATCGACCACGACCACATCCACTTTGGCTTGGATCAGCGCCTCGATTCGATCCATCGTGCCAAGCTGTACGCCTACTGCTGCTCCGGCGAGCAGTCTGCCCGTCTCGTCTTTCGCGGAGTTCGGGTGCTGTAAGGATTTTTCGATATCCTTAATCGTAATTAAGCCCTTCAGATGATAGTCATCATCTACGAGCGGGAGTTTTTCGATTTTATATTGCTTCAACAATAACAGCGCATCATCCATCGTAATGCCCTGCGTTGCGGTGATGATCCGGTCTTTCGTCATCACCTCGTCGATTCTCTTGTCGACTTCCGTCTCAAAACGGATATCTCGATTAGTCAAAATCCCTTTCAAAATTCCGGCGTCGTCCGTAATCGGGACACCAGAAATATGATAATGCGACATCAGTTCCAATGCGTCTTTGATACGGTGTTCCGGACTCAGGAAAAACGGATCCGTGATCACGCCGTGTTCGGATCGTTTGACCCGATCCACTTCGGCCGCTTGCTCTTCGATCGTGCAGTTCTTGTGGATGATGCCGATCCCGCCTTCTCTAGCCATCGCGATTGCCATGCGCGCTCTCGTTACCGTATCCATCCCCGCGCTCATTAAGGGTATGTTCAGCCCTACCTTATTCGTCAACCTTGTTTTTACATCCGTTTCTTTCGGCAAGATCGACGAATGCTGTGGAACAAGCAAGATATCGTCAAATGTCAGTCCTTCACCATAATACTCCATCTAGTAACCCCCTCTGCGATTTGAAACAGTATACCACACCGCTCCCCTCCTTTCCAACAACTCCATGTAAAAAACACGCCGCTTCCGGTAAAAGAAGCAGCGTGTTCATTAATTCTTTCCTTTTGCCTCGTCCACTCCCTCGGAAATTTCTTTCGTCTGGTCGCGGAACCCCTTGATCGCCCCGCCGAGAGATTTCCCGAGTTCAGGCAATCTCTTGGGCCCGAATACCAAGAGTGCGACGATGAGAACTACTGCAATTTCCATTGCACCGATTCTACCGAACATATTAATTCATCCTTTCAATCCGCGAAATTCTACGGATTTTCTTTCGACCCGACCTCTTCCCATTCGGCGAGCCTTTGGGCATAAAACGGCGTAAGGTGGATCGTTGAGAAGAGAAATTCCACGCCGTTTGAGCTTGCAGTCCGTTGTATGTCTTGTGTGCTTTCGTCTTCCAGGATTCTCGCAATGGCCAGATCGAGCTCTTCTTGTGAAAAGCGATACGGTTGATCCAAAAATACATTGATCTGCGTTGCTCTCGGGTAAATGCGTGACTCGTTTCGAACCGCTTCCGCGATGACGGAGACGATGTCTTCCTCTTGCGTCCGAAGAAGCGTAGCCGCGTACGAAGGGATCATTTCCGAACGGGAATAATACCAGGTGCGGCCTTCTTTGTCGAGCAACTGCTCCAGTTCGATCAGATGATTTTCTTCGGATAACTCCGCAAGGATCGGCGCAAGTTCCTCGGTTTCGATCTCGAGCGCCTCACACAGGTCTTGCACCTGTGTGAGTTGCCCTTTTTTCGATCGATTGCGGATCAATAAGACCGCATCGAGCGTTTTATTGTTTTGCGTTTCCATTTTTCGATCCTACGGCAGCAAGCCGAGCGATTGCATTTGTGCAGCAACGTCATGCATGCCGAGTTTTTCGTAGGTTTCTTTCGTCGGCGCGCCGGATTTCTCGTCCCATCCCATTTCTTTGTAGAAGAGTGTGAGCGCAAGCTGCATATCGTCCCGATCCATCTTGACCGTGCCTTCCGTAAATGCCTTCACCTCGGGATCGGCTTCATAGACCCACTCGGTCATCAGATCGTGCTGCCCGCGCATGTCGATCGTGTTCATCTGTTTGATCGTTTGAGCGCGGTGCAAAGTAAAGATGCGGTCTCCTGCCAAGTCCAACTCGGCTTCCGTCATCTCTTCGCCCGTCACATGATTTAAAAACTTAACTTCGAGTTCCGTGTCGCCACGATAATTTCTTTCTTTTGACGGGGAGACGGTCATCGGCCACATCCAGTTGCAAAGGGTCAAAGAGTCGTGGAGGCAGTTTCTTCCGATCGACCATTTTGCAAACTTAGCCTTGTATTCATTCATCGGGGTGTACGCGGCAGGTGGATCGAGCGCATCCGGAGAACCGTAGATCTCGCCGGCTACTTCTTTGAGGATCTCGATCGGGAGTCCTGCGCCGATCAGGTTCATATGGGTATGAGATTGCGCGTCGCGGTTAAACATCGTCGAGATGATCGCTCCAACTTGTCCGCCGGCTTCGTTACTGTGATGCTTCGGGAAGCCCAAAGGTGAGAACAGGCCGACCTTAAAGTCGTTGAAGTATTCGTCTCCCAAGCCCCACTTCTGCGCCATCGGATAAGCTCCTTCGCCCAGGGTTGCGAATTCTCCTTCTTTAAATGCCATTCTGCGGTAGAAGTCGACTAAGAACGCGGGGTCTCCGTTTTCGAGCAGATCCCAAGGAATCGAATTATACTCGGCTGCTGGCAGCTTTTCCTTCAAAATCCCGTGGTCGTACGCGTACAGGAGGTCTCTTCCGATCTGCCCGTAGTTACACCATACGCCGTAGTCGTCCGCGAGCTGTGAGCCTACCGCGGCTGCGATCATCGGGCCGTCGCCCGGTTCAAATTGGTCGGCCGTTCCCTTCACCATGACGCCTTTCGGAGAGTGGTACCCCATACAGGTGTTCCCGACTGTTTCACCGACTCCGTACTTTTTGATCTGCGGCAATTTCAGTTGTGAGTGGCAACGAATCGGGCAGGATTGGCACCCTCCCATTCGCACCGTGTATTTTTCCGCAATCGGGCCTAGGTCGAAGGTCGACTTCATCGTGCGGTACCCGACCTTATTGGTGTCGTGAACCGGCGCCTCTCCTACTTGAACGACCGGTGTGGCAGCTCCCCAGGTGAGACCCTCTCTTGCGGTCCATCGGCTGGCTTTGTTGCTGAACTCCGCCCAAGGTTGCGGGGTCGAAGGTACGACGTGTTGGTTGTTTGCACCGATGATCTCGTCGGTCATATACTTGTTTAGGCGTACGAACTCGGGGCCTGGGCCTTTCATCTTGATGGAATGGCGCCCGGTCAGAGAAATCGCCTTCAGATTTTTCGATCCCATTACACCGCCGTGTCCGCCGGCGGAGTGCGAGAAGCCGTTCATGATGACGGACAGGTTGACCAAATTCTCACCGGCTTGTCCGATCGCCGCGACCGATGCATCCTTGCCGGCGATACTGTTGATGATGCGCGTCGTTTCGTAGATCCCTTTGCCCCACAGATCCGCTGCGCTTTCGATTTTTACTTGGTCGTCGACGATATAGAGCCAACAGGGTGTTGGAGCTTTTCCTTCGATAATTATCGCATCGTAACCGGCATATTTCATCATAGAAGCGAAATTTCCGCCCATATGCGAATCCGAAACCAGCTCATGCTTCGCCGATGGGAGCAAACTCGTGATATTCGTTCTGGAACTGCACGGTACACCGCTACCCGAAAGGGGGCCCGCCGCGAATACGATTTTGTTTTCCGGGTCATACGGTTTTACTTTGCCCGGCACTTCGTCAAAAATAACTTTATATCCAATCCCCATTCCGCCTATGTACGGCTTATAGGGTTCCGTTGATTCTCTGGTTATTTCACCGTTAGAGAGATTGACGCGGAGTATCGTTCCGGTCCATCCAAAAAAATCAGCCATTTCTATTCCTCCTGTATGTTAGAACCGGTGTCCACGGGCTTCCATCGCAACGCGAACATCTTCCCACGGAATAATTTGTAATGCTTTGGTCGGGCAGTTTTGCGCGCACATCCCGCATGAGATGCACTTCGAAGACTTCTTCGTCTCCGCGTCGAGCCTGGGCATATGCCACGGGCAAGCCTCCACACAAGCGCCGCATCCAATGCACTTTTCTTTGTCTACGACGCGCGCATTGCGGAAACGGCTGTCGGAAGTGATCGCCTGAACCGGGCAAACGCGTCCGCAGAAAGGCTCTCTGCACTGCTTGCAGGTTTGCGGCGTCATGCGCAAGTTTCCGAATTGTCCGGGTGCATTTTGGTAATTATACTGCACGCCGTCCGGTCCGAAGTTGTAGCTGTTGCTTACATGAATCCGGGAAATGAAAGGCTGTACCTTGCCGTCGTTAAAAGCGGTACAGATGGTTTCGCATCGTTGGCAACCGGTGCATTTCGTCGGATCCGCATACAGCATCCCCTCGGGAAGTGCAAATGCCAGCGCTTGTTCTTGCGGCTCGCACCCTAATAGGTTAAGTACTGATAAGGATACCACCATTCCGCCGACGCTCTTCCCGGCAAATTTTAGGAAGTCGCGCCGCGTTTGTTGCTTTTCAAAAAAGGAAAGTTTTTCTTTAGTCATCACGAGTCTCCTATTCCGTCTTTTCTTGCGGTATCGCTTGGTCGAGCGCTTTTTGAATCGCCTCGATCGCACCTTGCGATGAAAGGGTTGCGCCGGAAGTCGCTTCCACTTGCGAAGTTTGTTCGTAGATCACTCTCGGCACTAAATCGTCGATCACGGTGTTGAAGATCGAAGGCGTCTCCGCTGTTCCGTCGATCCGAATCGAGTGAATATATCCGTCTTTGATTACGACGGTCGCGATTACATCTCCGTTATTCCCGCGGCCCTTACCTGTGTAATCGCCGTCTTGGAACTGTGCTTTCACCCCGTCTTTTACATTGGCGCCGGGTTTCTTCACTTCTGCCGGTTCGGTGGCTCCGGCATCGTCACCGGATCCCGGTTTCGCGGGGCTTCCGTCTACTTCGGTCGAAAACGCCTCCGCCTTTTCGGTCTGGCCCAATGGAATGGGTTTGCTCGGATCGTTCTCGGCAGATGCTTCCGTCTTGGCCGCTTGCGGTTGGCAGGCTGCAAGAAGCATTAGAGCCAGCAATACACTAAGTACTCTCTTCATGTAAATCTCCTCCTCACTATGTCTTTAGTCAACAAAAAAAGAGATGCCAAACTACGCCCCATGGCGTATCGGCTCTCCTTTGCTAAAGCAGGCTTGTCGATTGCTCGACAAACCCTATCGGTTCTCGCAAACTCGAGGGCTGACGGAACTCGGAGATCTATTGACTTGTACCACTATGATATTCTGCAATACCCATTTTGTCAATATGCTATAGTAACGCTTTCTTCTTCCTTTTCGGATTGTTAGCCTGTAACGGTTTACTTACAAAGCGCACATAACGGGTACAAATCGCCATTCCCGTCGTAAAGAATCTGTAAGTTTGTTTTAACAATCACTAGAATGACAAATTCTGTCACAAAAAAAGACCGCCTTCGTAAAGACGATCTTTCTTGATTTGCTTGGTTTTGGGGCTACATCATGCCGCCCATACCACCCATGCCACCCATGCCGGCTGCACCCATGGCTGCCATCGGATCATCCGATTTCACATCGACGATTGCTGCTTCCGTCGTAAGAACCATCGATGCGATCGAAACCGCATTTTCCAAAGCGGAACGCGTTACTTTCGTCGGATCAACGATTCCGGTTTTAATCATGTCGACATATTCGTTGTTCAAAGCGTCGAAGCCGATTCCTTTCGTTTCTTCTTTTACTTTTTCCACGATGATGGAACCTTCGAGACCCGCGTTGAGTGCGATTTGCTTTAGCGGTTCTTCCAGTGCTTTTACGATGATGCTGACACCGGTCTTTTCGTCGCCTTCATTTTGATCGAGCAATTCACTGACTGCGGGAATGCTGTTGATCAACACCGTTCCGCCTCCCGGTACAATTCCTTCTTCAACCGCCGCTCTCGTTGCGGAAAGTGCGTCTTCGATGCGAAGCTTTCTTTCTTTCAGCTCGACTTCAGTAGCTGCACCCACTTGGATGACCGCCACACCACCCGACAGCTTCGCCAGGCGCTCTTGCAGTTTTTCACGATCGAACTCCGAGTCGCTGGCTTCGATTTGGTTTCTGATTTGTTGGATTCGCTCTTTGATCTTTGTATCTGCGCCGTCTCCGCCTACGATTACGGTGTTCTCTTTTCCGACTTGGACTCTGCGCGCGCGACCAAGCATTTCGATCGTCGTGTTTTTGAGTTCATAGCCGAGCTCTTCCGTGATGACGGTTCCGTTTGTGAGGATCGCGATATCTTGCAGCATTTCTTTTCTGCGATCGCCAAAGCCCGGCGCTTTTACCGCGACACAGTTAAACGTACCGCGCAATTTGTTTACTACGAGAGTAGCCAGCGCTTCGCCTTCGATATCTTCCGCGATCAACAGAAGCGGTGCGCCTTGTTGTACGATTTGCTCGAGTACGGGAAGAATATCTTGGATATTGGTGATCTTCTTATCGGTGATCAGAAGGTAGGGCTCGGAAAGTTCCGCTTCCATTTTGTCGGTATTGGTCACCATATAAGGGGAGACATAGCCGCGCTCAAATTGCATCCCTTCCACGACATCCAGAGTCGTACCCATGGATTTCGACTCTTCGACCGTGATCACGCCGTCGTTTCCGACTTTGCTCATCGCATCTGCGATCAGTCTTCCGATCTCCGGATCCGAAGCCGAAATGGAAGCGACTTGTGCGATTTCTTCCGGCGTGCTGACTTCTTTCGAGAAGCTCTTCACGGACTCGACCGCTTTTTCGGTCGCCTTCTTCAAACCCTTTTGTATAATCATGGGATTGGCACCAGCCGCTACATTGCGCAGGCCTTCCCTTACGATCGCTTGCGCCAAGAGGGTTGCGGTGGTCGTACCGTCGCCGGCGATTTCGTTGGTCTTGATCGCCACTTCTTTTACGAGCTGCGCGCCCATATTTTCGAACTTGTCTTCGAGTTCGATTTCACGTGCGATGGTAACGCCGTCATTAGTGATCAGCGGTGCGCCGAACGATTTTTCCAATACGACATTTCTGCCCTTCGGTCCGAGTGTTACCTTAACGGTGTCCGCCAGTTTGTTGATCCCGGCTTCCAGACCTTTGCGCGCTACTTCCGAATATTGAATATCTTTAGCCATCTATGATTTCCTCCTAGTCTTCCAGTACAGCCAATACATCGCTGAACTTCACAATGATGTATTCCTTGCCATCGATCTTCACTTCCGTACCCGAGTACTTCGCGTAGATCACATTATCGCCTACTTTAACGGCATCTTTTGTTTTTTCGTCTGTGTTGAGCTCTTCTCCCACAGCAATTACTTTTGCAAACTGCGGTTGCTCCTGTGCCGAACTCGGTAGTACAATACCCGAAGCCGTCTTCTCTTCCGCTTCTACTTTTTCAATGAC
>CAZFWK010000014.1:0-19507 GCA_964522555.1 uncultured Peptoniphilaceae bacterium
AGGATCTGCAAGGAAAAGTACTTCTGATACCATTCTATGAACTTGATCGCCAATCGATTCATTTTCCGGTCTTCTTTCCGGAAACAGCCAACTGTAATACATGTCGCAATTGGGATTCCAGTTTTTTGTAGTCCATATCCAATGTGTTTTGTCTTGGAATCACAATGATGTCCATCGGCTTCACCAGTCTTTTCTGATTCAGGCGGATCATCTCTCTAAGTCTTCTTTTCAAGCGGTTTCGAGTTACCGCATTCCCCATTTTTTTTGTGATGGAAAAGCCGACTCTGGCATGATCCAAACCGTTGGACTTTACGATCAGGATAAAATTTCGGTTGCGATAAGATTTGCCTCGCGCATACACTTTTTTATAATCCTGATTGCTGCGGAGTCGTATTCTCTTTTCCATTCTTTCATCTCCTTACTATGCGGAAATGACTTTTCTGCCCTTCAATCTTCTACGCTTGAGCACCTCGCGGCCGGCACGAGTCAGCATTCTTTGACGAAAGCCATGTAATTTGCTGCGTTTACGACGGCTCGGTTGAAACGTTCTTTTCATGAGTCACACCTCCGATATCTCGTTTTGACACAAATGACTAAATTACATTATAGTTTTCGGGCCTCCAAATGTCAACAATTGCGTACTTTCTGCAGTTTTATTACACGATTCGATCAATACGAGCGAAAACAGTCGTAAACCTGTGGATAACTTGTTTCAAACGATGCCGTTTGTTATACTATTGTAGAGATTCAATCGACTCTCGGATATCCACAACGCCTATCTCATCCACATTTTTTGTGGAAAAGGATGTGAATAGGGTGTGGATTTTCCGTCTAATCGACTGTTAAACCGCATGGTTTTAAAGTATAGCGAGCGGTTATAAAAGTTATCCACAACCTGTGGATAGATCTGTTCATAACCATTTCCAAAAAATCGACTAAAACGCATAGGAGGTGTATTATTGACGCTTTTATCCCTTTGGGATCGAGTGAACGCACAATTAAAAATCGAGATATCCACATTGTTTTATAATACGTGGATATCTCAACTGAAGCCCTTATCCTATGCTGAAGGAAAATTTATCCTCGCCGCTCCCAATACCTTTATCAAAAACATCATCGAACAGCATTATCTCGACACGATCAGAAAGCTGTTGGATGAATTCGCAAGAGAACCCGTCACCCTGATCTTAACGGAACCCGGTGACCCTCGGTACGACGAATACGAGAAGCTCGCACAACAGGCGCCGCCCGAACCGAAAGCGGAAATCGCACACGAAAAGGACTTCGGGAGCATGCTGAGCCCGCGCTATACCTTCTCAAACTTTGTCCGCGGAAAAAGCAACGAACTCGCCTACGCGGGAAGCCTCGCCGTAGCCGAACAACCGGGCAGCATCTACAACCCGCTATTCATCTACGGCGGAGTCGGATTGGGGAAAACCCACCTGATCAACGCGTGCGCACTCACTATCCAACAAAAGTATCCACACTTGCGCGTCGTGTATATCAGCAGCGAAAAGTTTACAAACGAACTCGTCGCCTCCATACGGGAGAAGAAGAACGAAGAATTCCGTAACCGGTATCGCAATGTAGACGTCCTCCTGGTCGACGACATCCAGTTCATCGCCGGGAAAGAAGCTACGCAGGAAGAGTTCTTCCATACCTTCAACGACCTCTACAACGAGAATAAGCAGATTATCCTCTCGAGCGATAAACCGCCGCACGAGATCAGCCCGCTGGAAGACCGGCTTCGCTCGAGATTCGAGATGGGACTGATCACCGACATCGGCCCACCCGACTATGAGACGAGGATTGCGATTTTACAAGAGAAAACGAAGCAACACAGTGTCGCGGTACCGCACGAAGTTCTCGAGTATGTCGCCGCCAATATCCAGTCAAACATACGGGAGTTGGAAGGCGTACTCACGAAGATCATCGCATATGCAAAGGCGCTCAGCACCCCCGTTACGCTCGATATGGCCAAAGAAGCCCTCGAAAAAACGCACGGTTTTCACGAAAACAAGCCGATCACGATCGACCGAATCGTGGAAATCTTAGCGGAAGAGTACGAGCTGTGTCCGGAAGACTTTTACTCCAAGAACCGGAGCAAGAAGATCGCGTACCCCAGGCAGATCGCCATGTATTTTTCGAGAGAGCTGACGGACCTCTCCCTAATCAAAATCGCAAATCAGTTCGAAAAAGACCACTCTACGGTCATTTACGGCATCGAAAAGATAAAAAAGGATATGGAAAAGGACGATTACTTCGCCGACGAGATCAAAAATCTGCGAAGTAAGTTCGAAAATTGAGTTGTGGATAAGACCGGGAGAAACGCTCGTCGATCCACGGCTCATCCACAGAGAAATCCACAAAGATAAGTTCGGGAATTGACCGACTTCTCCGCTTTTCCACGAATCCACGGCCCCTATTACTATGACTACTATTTATCTTATTATTTAAGCAAATGAGGAGGGTTTCATGAAATTTACGATCGCGCAAAAGGATCTGCTCAAACATATACAAATTGCTCAAAAGGCGATTTCTTCACGCAATACCGTCCAAATCCTCGATGGAATTCTCTTCGAAGCGAAAGACGGGATGCTGCACTTATCCGCAACCGACTTAGAGATCGGAATCCACACCCAAGTACCGTGTCTCGTGGAAGAAGAGGGAAAAGCGGTCATCAAAGGCAATCTCATCGGAAATATTTTACGCAAACTTCCACCGGAGGCCGTCTATATTGAAACAACGGGAACGCAGATGGAAATCAAATGCAAGAACTCGCAGTTCCAATTGGTCGGGTATCAACCGGACGAGTATCCGGAGTTGGCAAGCGTAAAGGAAGAATTTGAAATTCAGATCGCAGGAAAAGATTGGAAGCAAGCGATCAGGCAGACGATCTTCGCCACCGGCCAAGACGATACGAAGCCCGTATTGCGAGGCGTCTTGTTCGACATCAAGAAAGACGCGATGTATTTTGTCGCCCTCGACGGCTTTCGAATCGCGCTGAAGAAAATGGAAGGGATCTCCGAAGAAGAACACAGCTTCATCATCCCCGGAAGAGCGCTTGCGGAAATCCAAAAGATAACGGAAGACGACCAAATGGTGCAAATCAAAGCCAATAAGGGAAATATGTCGTTTTCTTTCGGGGACACCGTGGTCTTTACGAGACTCTTGGAAGGGCAATTTATCCAGTATCAAAACTTGATCCAAACGAGCAAAGAATACGTGTTCATCGGAAAAAGAAAGGATCTTTACGATTCCATGGAAAGAGCTTCACTCCTCTCCGGAGAAGAGAGGGCGAATCTCGTAAAATTGTATTTGTCGGAAGATTCTTGTGCCATCACCTCCAATACCGACATCGGTCATGTCTTCGAAAAAGTCGAAGGCTTTTTAACCGGGGAGTCGCTCGAGATCGCCTTTAATGCACGGTATCTTTTAGACGGCATGAAAGAAGTCGAAGGAGAAAACCTCAAGCTCTCCTTTAGCGGACCGCTTAAGCCTTTGATCATCGAATCATCGGACGAAACGGAAGGCTATTTGTATCTGGTACTGCCGGTCCGGCTCGGGCAAGACGTGCGATGAATCCCGTAACGATCGACACGCCCTTCATCAAGCTCGACCAATTCCTGAAACTCGCGAGTATCGTAGGATCGGGCGGTGAAAGTAAAATGCTCATTCAGGAAGGCTATATCCAAGTAAACGGCGAAACGGAAGTAAGGCGGGGCAGAAAGCTCTATCCCGGCGACACCGTCGTCTTTGAAGAAGAATCCTATACGATCACTAAAGGTCCATGAGAATCAAGAAGATCTCGTTGTATCAGTATCGCAACCATAAAAATTTGGAGTTCTTTCCTGCAGAAGGAAAGAATATGATCATCGGAAAAAACGCCATCGGGAAGACGAATATTTTAGAAGCCGTAACTTATGCGCTTACGGGAAATTTAATGCGGCAAGGAACCGAAAAAGATCTGATACAATATTCCGAGGAAGAAGCATCGATCCAGGTGATTGTCGAAGAAGGCTTTCGAAAATTCGACATCCGCGTGCAAATCTCGAGAAATCAATCCAGGCGAATGGAAGTAAACGGGGAAAAAGTCGCGTCGTTTCGAGAATGGGCCGACGAGTTTTCGCTCGTCTCCTTTACCCCGGAAGATTTGCGAATCGCAAAAGACAGCCCCCAATATCGAAGACGCTACTTAAATCAGCTACTCTCAGACATCGACCCCGCTTACCAAACGGCGCTGGCAGCCTATCAAAAAGCGCTGTTTCACAGAAATACGCTCCTGAAGGACGGCGCAAGAAAAAGCGGCTTTATTCGGTATTTGAATGCGATCGACGCCATCTTGATACGAGAAGGGACGACCGTGATGATCCGGCGCGAGTGGCTGGCTAAAAAGATCACGGAAATCGGGATCGGGATCCACGGCAGGCTTTCGGATGAGAAAGAGGAATTTTCGGCGATCTACAAGCCCGATATTCGCATTTCAAAGTTCGAAGAGGGAGTAGGTAAAGCGGCTTTTGTACAAGCGCTCACGGAAAGTTTGGAAAAGGACATTGCGTATAAAAGCACGAGCAGCGGCCCGCACCGAGACGAACTCGAACTGAAGCTGAACGGTATGCCGCTCAGGCTGTTCGGCTCGCAAGGGCAACAAAGAACCGCCGTCCTCACATTAAAACTCGTGGAAGCCGTCATGAAAGAGACCCACAGCGATAAAAAGCCGGTCTTATTGATGGACGACATCCTATCCGAGTTAGACATAGACCGACAAAATTACCTGAAAGAAATGGTTGGAAATAAACAAGCGCTCTTTACCGGGACGGAAAATCCCTGGGACCGAACGGAAACCGCCGTTTGGGAGCTCACCCATGAGGGCTTGCAAGGGTAAGAGAAAGGAAATATATGGCAAAACCACAAAGGCATTACTCAGCAGATGATATACAGGTTCTGGAAGGTCTGGAGCCGGTGCGCCTGCGCCCGGGGATGTATATCGGATCCACCGGAACAAAGGGATTGCACCATTTGGTCTACGAAGTCGTAGACAACAGTATCGACGAAGCCTTGGCAGGCGTATGCGATCGCATCGACGTCGTCATTTACGAAGACAATTCCATAAGTGTTACCGACAACGGAAGCGGAATCCCGGTTGAGATCCACCCGAAAACCGGAAAAAGCACGCTCGAGACGGTACTCACCATCCTCCACGCAGGTGGAAAATTTAACAATAGTGCATATAAAGTATCCGGCGGCCTGCACGGCGTCGGCGTATCCGTCGTAAATGCGCTGTCGAGTCGACTCGAAGCGCGCGTTAAGCGAAACGGCAAGGAATACAGTCAAGTCTTTTCAAAAGGAATGGTCGTCTCTCCTTTAGAGGAAGTCGGAAGTGCAAAAGGCACAGGAACCATGATCCACTTTTCGCCCGACGCCACCATTTTCGATGAGGTCGACTTCGATTACGACACCCTACAAACCAGATTTCGCGAGATGGCCTTTCTAAACCGCGGGATCACCATATCACTGGAAGATAAGCGCACGGATGAATCCGAAGTGTTTTTTTATGAAGGCGGAATCTCTTCGTTTGTAGAATATATCAATAAAAATCGCACCCCGATCCACGAAAAAGTCCTGTATTTTCACGGAAAACGAGACGAGATCGAAGTGGAAATCGCGATGCAATATACGGACGGCTATCAGGAAACCATCCTGACCTTTGCGAACAATATCCATACGATCGACGGCGGCTATCATATGAGCGGCTTTCGCTCTGCGCTCACCCGAACGATCAACGAATACGCGAGGAAATTCAACTTCCTGAAAGAAAAAGAGCAAAACCTGGCCGGTGAAGATACGAGAGAGGGCTTAAGCTCGATCATCTCCGTAAAGCTTCCGAACCCGCAATTCGAAGGGCAAACGAAAGGAAAGCTCGGAAATAGCGAAGTGCGCGGGGTCGTAGACTCGATCTTGTATGAAGAATTGTTTACGTATTTTGAGCAAAACCCCAAAATTGCAAAGATCGTCATGGATAAAGCGCTCACCGCATCCCGTGCGAGAGAAGCGGCGCGAAAAGCGCGCGACATGACCAGAAAAAGCTCGCTCTTGGAAAGCTCCACGCTTCCCGGGAAACTCGCCGATTGCCAAGAAAGAGACCCCGCACTTACCGAGATCTTCTTAGTCGAAGGACTCTCCGCAGGAGGCTCCGCAAAACTCGGGCGCGATAAAAGAACGCAAGCGATCCTCCCCTTGCGAGGGAAAGTCATGAACGTAGAAAAAGCCAGGCTCGACCGCATCTTGGGCTACGAAGCCATCAAAGATATGATCACGGCTTTCGGCACGGGGATCGGTCCGGAATTCGACATCTCCGGGCTTCGCTACGGCAAGATTGTCATCATGACCGACGCCGACGTCGACGGCGCGCATATTCGCACGCTCTTGCTCACTTTCTTTTATCGCTACTTTAGAGAATTGATCGACCAAGGGCATATTTATATCGCGCAACCGCCGCTCTACGGCGTGATCAAAGGCAGCAAAGTATTGGAATACGCCTATACGGAAGAAGAACTCGAGCAAACGCTCAAAAAATATGACCGAAACACCGTCCACATCCAACGATACAAGGGTCTCGGGGAAATGAACGCCGAGCAATTGTGGGAAACCACCATGAACCCCGACCACCGCGTGCTGTTGCAAGTAAATGTAGACGACGAACTCTTTTCGGACGAAATTTTCACGATGCTCATGGGAGAAAAAGTAGAACCCAGACGAGAATTCATCGAGAAAAACGCCCGTTATGTACAAAATCTTGACGCGTAGGAGATGCCATGACAACCAGTAACGAACATCAAGATATCATGCCCATCGCAATCGAGAAGGAGATGAAAAAATCCTATCTCGACTACGCCATGAGTGTAATCGTAGCCCGCGCTCTCCCCGACGTGCGTGACGGGCTGAAACCCGTACACAGAAGGATCCTCTGGGGCATGCAGGAATTGGGCTTAACGCCCGACAAACCGTACCGAAAGTCGGCAAGACTCGTCGGGGACGTACTCGGTAAGTATCACCCCCACGGAGACACCGCCATTTATGACGCTGCAGTGCGCCTGGCGCAAGATTTTAATACCCGCTATCTGCTCGTAGACGGCCAAGGAAACTACGGCTCGATCGACGGAGACGGCGCAGCGGCTATGCGTTATACCGAGCTGCGCATGACGAAGATGACCCAGGAAATGCTGCGCGATATCGGAAAAGATACCGTCGACTTCAGGGCGAACTTCGACGAACGCGAGCAAGAGCCCACCGTACTACCCGCGCGCTACCCGAATCTCCTCGTAAACGGATCCTCGGGGATCGCCGTCGGAATGGCGACCAATATGGCCCCGCACAATCTTTCGGAAACGATCGACGGCTGCACCGCCTATATCGACAATCCCGATATCGACACAGCCGGACTGATGAAACACATCAAAGGCCCGGATTTTCCCACCGGTGCGCACATCATGGGAAAAAGCGGGATCCTCGAAGCTTACGAAACCGGCCGCGGAAAAGTTATCATGCGCGCGGTCGCGGAAATTGAAGAACACAAAGGGCGCTATTCGATCGTCGTAACGGAAATTCCGTATCAAGTCAACAAAGCCCGACTGGTCGAAAAGATCGCGCAACTCGTAAAAGAAAAACGCCTCGAAGGCATATCTGACCTCAGAGACGAAACCAACCGCGAAGGCATGCGGATCGTTATCGAAGTAAAACGAGACGCAAACCCCAATATCATCCTGAACAATCTCTATAAGTTCACGCAGATGCAAGCGACCTTCGGCATCATCAATCTGGCGCTGGTAAACGGAGAACCCAGAGAACTCACGCTCTATGAGCTGATCAAATACTATGTCGAGCATCAAAAAGAAGTCGTCACCAGACGAACCCAATTCGACCTCGACAAAGCCGAAGCCAGAGCGCACATCATCGAAGGCTTGCTGATCGCGATCGACAATATCGACGAAGTCATCAAGATCATTCGCCAATCGAAAGACGACAAAGTCGCGAAAGTACAATTGATGGAACGCTTCGGGCTTACGGATGCGCAGACCACCGCGATTTTGGACATGCGCTTACGACGACTCACCGGCCTCGAAAAAGGCAAGCTCGACCTCGAATACGCGGAACTCATCAAGCTGATCAACCGCTACAAAGAGCTTCTCGCAAACGAAAGGCTGATGATGCAGCTGATCAAAGACGAACTCGAAGAAGTCAAAAAAGCCCACGGCGACAAAAGACGCACGAAGATCAAACCCGCTGCGCATGAGATCGACATCGAAGAACTCATCCAAAAGGAAGACGTACTGATCACTCTGACCAATCAAGGGTTTATCAAGCGCACGCCTACCGCCATGTACAAAGTGCAAAACCGCGGCGGTAAGGGCATTATGGGACTTACCCAAAGAAGCGAAGATTTCGTGGAGACGCTCTTCACCTGTACAACCCACGATGACCTCGTATTCTTCACGAACAAAGGCCGCGTGTACACCTTAAAGTCGCATGAGATCCCCGAAGGCAAGCGGACCGCGAGAGGCGTCGCCATCGTGAACCTCCTGACCATGCTACCCGGCGAAAAGGTATCGGCATGCTTCAGGATCCAGGAAGATATCTCGGAAAATGACTATCTGTTGTTTGCGACGAGAAAAGGGATCTTGAAAAAGACGCTCTTGAAACACTACACCCGAATTCGCCAAAAGGGACTCGCAGCCATACGACTCGACGAAGGTGACGAACTCATCAGCGTACGCGTAGCCACACAAGAAGACGAAGCGATCCTGGTTACAAGAGACGGATTCTCCCTCGTGTGTGCTGCGGAAGGCGTTCGCGCGATGGGAAGAACCGCTCGCGGCGTGAAGGGAATCTCCCTAAAAGGAGACGACGAAGTCGTATCGATGGACATCATTGAAGAAAACCGCACGCTCTTGATCGTATCGGAATTCGGATACGGGAAACGCACCCCGATCAGCCAATACACCGCGCAAAAACGCGGCGGAAAAGGCGTGTACACGTATAAAGTGACCGACAAAACGGGCTATGTCGTCAGCGCGAAAATCGTAAAGGCACAAGATGAGATCATGATGGTTTCGCTCTCGGGAGACGTCATCCGCCTCAGCGCAGGCTCGATCTCCTCCATGGGTAAAAGAACCTCCGGCGTGAAACTGAAAGATATGAAAGACAAAGATGACCGCATCGCAGCCGTCGCGAAATACGTGGAAGACGTCGAAGACCTGTAAGAACTTGCTTTACTTTGGTGGTTTTCTCACTTACAATGAAATTACTCTATATTGAAATTGAGGCGGTGTGAAGAAAACAACTCAATTCACACCGCGCCCCACTATACTTTGAACGAAGGAGAACACATGAATCTTTCTATCGAAAAGAATTTCGATGCCTCGATACCGGCCTGGAAGGTCGTCACAAAAGGAGACCTGGACATCTTTTCCTCCTCCTACTTCAGAGACGAACTCCTCGCCGCATGGTCGGACGAAAAGACCGACATCTATATCGACGGAACCGAACTCCTCTATATCGATTCGACCGGCCTCGGCGCATTCATCAGCCTCTACAACAAGATGAAAGTGGAAGGCTCCGAGATCTATATCGAAAATTTGAAACCGAATATCGTGAAGCTGTTTGTCATCACAGACCTCGACCAAGTGTTCCACATCGGAGAAGTCCAATGACCGAACAAATGAAGATGACCATCCCGGCCGAACCCAGATTCATTTCGATCGTTCGGCTCGCGGCTTCCTCGCTCGCAGCCTCCATCGACTTCGACATCGAAGAAGTGGAGGATATTCGCGTTTGCGTATCGGAAGCTCTAAATAATGCCATGGCAAGCGGAAAACCGGTCGACCTCCGTTTTACCGCAGCCGACCGATGCATTTGCATCGAAGTAGACGGATTTACGGAACCGGAAACCGAGCAAGGCAAAATGGGCCTTTTGATCATACAGTCTTTGATGGACGTGGTCACACGCACGAGTGAAGGAATCCATATGGAAAAGTCGAAGGAGTCTTATGAATGACCCAAAGCGAACAGGGAAATCGGGAAAAAGAAAAAGAAGCCATAAACCTGCTTTTCCGGGAATACGCGGAAACCAAGGACATTCGAATCCGCAATAAGCTGATCGAAGAACACCTGTATATCGCGGAGATCTTGGCGAAAAAGTATATCAATAAGGGCATCGAATACGATGACCTGTTTCAAGTTGCCTCGATCGGCCTCATCTATGCGGTGGATCGGTTCGACGCGGAGAAGGGCTTTGAGTTTTCCTCCTACGCAACCCCTACGATTATCGGGGAAATCAAAAAGTACTTCCGCGACAAAGGCTGGGTGATCCGCGTACCCAGACGCATTCAGGAGATGAGCAAAAAGGTCAACAATGCGAGAAACACGCTCTCCCAGGAATTGCAACGGGTGCCGACCATCCAAGACATCGCCGACTACCTCGACACCACGGAAGAAGAAGTGCTGGAAGTCATCGAGGCGAGCAAAGTGTACTCGCCGCAATCGCTTGATGCGCAATTAGACGCCGCCAACGAAGAAAAGGACGTTACGATCTCGGACCTAATCGGAGAAGAGGACGCCTACTTTACAAAAATCGAAACGGTCGATTTCATCGAAAAGGGAATGCAGTCCCTAAACGAAATGGAAAAGCTGATCCTAAAGCACCGCTATTTTGAAAAGAAGACGCAAGTATCTATCGCGAAAGAATTAAATATTTCGCAGATGACAGTATCCCGAATCGAGAAAAAAATTATGGAAAAATTCAGAAAAGAATTGGCACTCACGGAAGCCGATCCGAACGAATAATCGCATCGGAAACCCGTACACAATCCCGCTACTTGTGGATAGGAGCAGTATGAAAAAAATTTGGATCATCGCGGTTTTGTTGTTTGCAGTAGGTTGCACGACGACAAACCCCGCACAAAAGGACAATCAAACAGACAAACCCCAAGTCATCGCAAGCTTTTACCCGATGGAAGATTTCGTAAAGCGCATTGGCAAGGATCATATAGAAGTTACCTCTCTGATCGACGCGGGCACCGACCCCCACGGCTGGGAAATGACGACAAAAGACCGTGAAAGAATCGAAAAAGCGGACATCTTCGTTTACAACGGAAGCGGATTCGAACACTGGGCGGAAGATCTTTTGGCAAGCGTCGAAAACAAAGAATTGATCGCGGTCGAAGCGTCAAAAGGAGTCGAGCTCATGGACGGACACGGCCACGAGCACCACGGGGAAGCCGGCCACGAAGAGCATATGGACTCGCACACTTGGATCAGCCTGCGAAACGCGGTCAAACAATTGGAAACGATTAAAGAAGCGCTGATCAAAGCGGACCCCGCAAATGAAAGCGACTATCAAAAGAACTACGAAGAAAGCAAAAAGGCTTTCGAAGCGCTGGATCAAAAAGCGGCAGAAGCCTTCTCCGATGTGAAAAGGCAAGACTTTATCGTCGGCCACGAGAGCTTCGGTTACTTTGCCGCCGACTACGGACTCACCCAACACGGCATCGAGGGAGCGAGCTCTATCGGAGAACCCGACCCGAAGCAAATGGCAGAACTCACCGCGCTTGCTGCGGAAAAAGGGATCCGCACCGTGTTTTACGATCCGCTCGGAACCGATAAAATCGCAAAAGCGATCGCAGCGGAAATCCAAGGAGAAGTGGCAGAACTGAACCCCTTGGAAGGACGCACAACAGAAGAAATTACGAACGAAAGCGACTATCTGAACATTATGGAAAAGAACATCACCGCGCTCAAGAAGGCGCTAACCGAATAAGATGGAAAATTACCTGTCGATCGATACGGTACACTTTTCTTACGACAAGACGCCCGTACTTACGGACGTCTCCTTTTTCATGAAAAAAGGAGAAAGCGTCATTTTATCGGGCGCAAACGGAAGCGGGAAGAGCACGCTGCTTCGCCTGATACTGGGAAGTCTCAAGCCGGATCGCGGCACCATTAAGCTCCACAAGGATGCGACCATCGGCTATGTGCCCCAGATGGGCGCGGAAAGACTCTATACATTTCCCATCACCCCGATGGAGATGGTCGGGCTCAATCTGTATCCGAGAGGAACCGGGTTTTTTAAAAATAGCAAAGAGACGGATGAAAAAATTACACAAGCGCTTATCAAAGTATCCATGCTCGAACACAAAGACGAGCTCTTTTCGCAATTATCCGGCGGGCAAAAGCAGCGCGTGCTCATCGCGAAAGCACTGGTATCTGACCCGAACTTTTTAATCCTCGACGAACCCACCATCGGACTCGACGAAAAAAGCCGAAAGTCTTTATATACGCTTCTGAAACACTTTAACCGGAGCCACTCGCTCTCCATTTTGATCGTAACCCACGAAACCGAGGGGATGGAAGAGATCGCAGACCGAATCGTGAAGCTGAAAAGCGGAGGCGGACTGACGGAGGTGCAACATGCTTGAGTTTGCTTATATGAGAAAAGCGCTCTTGGTGGGCGCGCTCTTGGGGCTGACCCTCCCCATGATCGGCGTGGTCTTGGTAAACCGAAAAACCCCGATCCTAGGAGACGCCCTCTCCCATGTTTCGTTGGCAGGGGTTATCGCCGGATTGATCTTGGGGATTAACCCGATCATCGGGGCGATGGCGCTCTCGGCGATCGCAGCGCTCTCGATCGAGGGCATCCGCAAGCGATACCCCGCGTTCGGAGAACTCTCGACCGCCATCATCCTCTCCACCGGAGTGGGGCTTGCGAGCCTCTTTTCAGGCTTTGTAACCGGCGGATCCGGCTACGAAGGATTTTTGTTCGGGAGCATCGTATCGGTATCGGACGCGGAAGTTTGGCTCGTGGTCGGGGTATCGGTAATCGTCATCGTGTTATTCATGAAATTATACCAAGCCATGCTCTATATCAGCGTCGACGCGGAAAGCGCGCGGATTGCAGGCGTCCCCGTCGAACGCGTAAATTTCCTATTCACCCTGATGAGCGCGCTGGTCATCTCGATTGCATCTCGCACCGTGGGAGTCTTGTTGATCTCCTCTTTGATGATCATCCCCGTGGCATGCGCCATGCAAATCGCCGCGAGTTACAAGCAAACCCTCGCGTTCGCCTCCGGATTCGGAACGGCCTTCACCCTAATCGGGCTCACCCTCGCCTACTATATCGGACTGAAACCGGGTGGTGCGATTGTACTCACCGCAGTCGCTTGTTTCGTGGTTTTGTTTCTCGTGAAAGGGAAAAAATGATTGCGAAAGTATTTCATTTTTGCAAAACAACGGCCGAAAGGGACCTTTTAAAGTATAGTATATTGCGAAAGGGCTAGTTTCCTGATATAGTCTTAGTTAATGTATGGTTATGAATACAATCTGAAATGAGGGAAGAACGCCATGAGGCTCACACAGGAGGTCGATTATGCATTTCGCATAATCGCAACGCTGATGGAAACGCCGACGGAAGTAGTCGGTGCAAGCGTAATTAGCGAAGAAATGCATGTACCGCTGCGATTTTTACTGAAAATTCTACGAAAACTCAATCAAGCGGGACTCACGAAATCGAAGCGAGGCGCAAAAGGCGGCTATATGCTGAACGATCCGAAGCGCTATATCACCTACTACGAAGTGGTAGAAGCGATCCAAGGGCCGGTCTTGATCAACCGCTGCCTGTACGACGAAGCATCGTGCGCCAACAATGAAAACGGACGCCACTGTTTCGTACACAGAAGGCTCGCAGTCGTACAAGACAAAATTTGTGAAGCATTAAAGGATGAAATGTTCATCCCCAGATCCTCGTAAGAAACACCGAGATTTGAAAAAAAGACGCCTTCTGGGAAAAGGCGTCTTTTTTAGTACAAAAGAACGGTCAGAACGAACGATAATGATCTGATTAACAGCGCAAGAGATGCTTTGTCATACTTGCGGAATGGAAGAAAGCGATCCTTCAAGTCCGACCTCCTAAGTTAAAAATCATGAATATTTTTTATGATGTGTCACAAAACGGGTAAGAAAATCGTATCTATTAGTAAGAGGGAGAATCAACCAATTTTACGAAGCACTTGAGTTGCCGATATTTCCTCAACCGGAATGGGATACCACAACTATTAAGAGTTGGTTACAAAGATTGCGGCTTGAATTGAAAAGCAGATTTTCAAAAGGCGATAAAGATGGTGAATATAGAGAAAAGCGATTTCGATTAAAAGACTCGAGGAATAACAAATGAGAATTTGACACTCAGAGAATGATGTGATAGGCTAAGTATTAAGTAGAGAGAACGTGGTATAGAAAGCATTCATCCACAATGAAGGATACAATTCGAACGATGAATTCGAACGATGGATGATACCATGTGAGAGGTGCTGCTATTTTTTACGCTTAAAAAACGATATCTTTCTAATACTTCAAAATGTTTCATATTAATATCAGAGATTGGTTATAATGAGTTAAAACCAAAGTGATCACAAGGATATATTAAATATTTAACTTAATTCACAAAGTGGAATATTATTGGTATGAAAATTATACAAATATGAAAAACTGCCATTTGTCCTCATCAATTAAAGATGGATTTATGGATACAAACAATTTAACAATGGGAGGTGATAAGCATTAAGAATAGAATGAACTTGTTTTTTGGGGTGTCTGTCTAACGAATTTAGAAGGAGGAAAACATGACAAGAGAGAAAAGAACCGTACAAGTATAGATCGTATTACTACTTACGTTGGTATTAGCCATTCCGGTATTTGCGGAAGTGTATAATCCACCAACCCCTTATCAGAGAGTGTTTTTAGGAGAAACAAAGGAAACTGCAGAAACGGGTATGATGAGAGGGACGTATAAAATTTTCAACGGGATTAACTACTCGATGTCAAGTAAGAATGTCCGCTTTCAAGCGTATTATAGTGACGGGAATGGTTGGATACCGGATAATGCGGTTGTTATTAATCCAAACCAGACCTTTGGCAGAACTGAAACAAAAAAGCGAAATACCGGTGTTTGGAAATTGAGATTAACTTCACTTTGGGGCAAAGGCGGAGTAGCGCGCGGAAATATGTGGTATGATCAATAACCCTGAGAAAGCGGCTCTTACTCAAGAAGAGCCGTCTTCTTTTATGAAAAACAGGAGTATTATTAATGAGTAAAAAAAATGATACTTTAAAATTATTGGCTAAGAATTATAAGGCTCCACTTCTACTTTTGGCAGGTGGCATCTTCTTTCTTGCACTGAACATGCTTCGCAAAATGGGTCGCATTTTTGTAGATGAACCTTTTTCATATTATAGAATAATCCTCGAAAATTCGCCCCTTCTATTCACGCTAATGGCGATTCTTTCCCTTTATATCGTTAGCGATTTCGTTCTGATGGGAGTCGCGGAAACCTTACTGAGCGTAAAAAATGGATATGCAAAAATGATCGTCTATTGGACGAAATGGCTTCTTGCAGGGGCAGCGGCCGCGGGAATCCTCTTGGGCTTACTTGGCTCGGGATTTATTGCGCTTCAGCCGATGTCTGCGATTCTTTTTTCTCGCGGAGAATCAATCGGATATGTAGCAGCGTCCATCGTCGTGCATTTGATCTTGCCGGCGGCCACCGGTGTGCTACTTGGCGTGACGCTGTCTTTCTTACGAAATCGATTACTCGGGTATTTACTCATCGTATTTAGCCTCTTGGTGAGTTATGTGCTAGTTGAAAGTCAGATCATTCCTGGCATGCTCTACGAGATGTTTGGGATCAACTTCTTTGGATTCATGCAAATTTTTATGATTTTCCCGGAAAATTTGCATTTTCGACCACTCGAAGCGTTCGGGTTTCCTATTCAAATCCACCAGATCGCGCGCTTGCTCTTTTGGATTTCTTTGTTCCTATTTTTAATCCATTACAATCTAAGAAATTTGCAAACGGAGAAAAAAAGAGCATGGCAGATGGCTACCGCTCTGATCGTGCTCGGGCTTAGCAGTGCTTTTTACTTATGGCCGGCCTCTCAAGTGTCGGTCGACGGGAATCCGTTTTTTGGCGAAGGGGCCGATCGTTATTATTATGAAGAGCAGGAGCAAAAAACGAAAGCGGTAAACTGGAGTATCGAATCGTACGAGATGGACCTGACCGTTTTTCGGAAGCTGAATGCGCGCGTAGCCGTGCAGCTCACCCAGCCCGTAGAGGGGGATATACCTTTCACTTTGCACCATGGTTATAAGGTTTCGAAGGTCCGAGATGCGGAAAATCGAGACCTCGACTTCCTTCAAGAGGGGGACTATATAACCGTCCAAGCGACCCAACCTACAGAGTCGCTCGAATTCGTGTACAGCGGAAGCTGCAATGCCTACTACAGCAACGAACAAGGGATCAACTTACCGGGAAGCTTCCCGTGGTACCCACACGCGGGCTTTTTTCGTACTTTTAACACGGAAAACCGGGGCTACTTACCCACTCCATTTCCGGAGCCCAAGGAGATCAGACTCTCGATCCGTTATCCGAGAAAGATCTTTACCAATCTTTCGGAAGAAGAAAAAGGCATTTGGAGCGGCCGTACAACGGGCGTTACGATTGTGGCCGGTTTTTATGGAGAAGAAGAGATCGACGGGATCCGCTATGTGTATCCGTATTTAAATCGGTACAATTTTCAGAACGAATTCTTACGGGATCTCGGCGAGAAAATCAAAGTGGACGACAGAGTCCCGGACGGAGCGAGAACGGTAATCGGGATCACGGATATCAATCTACATTCGGCCGTGGAGAGGCTTTTCGTCCTGTCCGATCATATCGTAACAGGCGATCCGTTAAATTATGATGATTATATCCATGAAATTGGGCTTATGCCGAACAAGATCAACATTTCTCAGATCATGGAAACGTATCTACAGAATCGGGAAGCATTTGACGTATTAGTTCAAGCGACGATCGACTTTGCGAATTCTGACACCAGTGTACCGAAAGAGGAAATCTTTGCGACAGACTATATGTATCGGATTGGAATGGTGCTACAACGTGACGAGGAGAAGGGGCTGGAATTGTACCGTCAGTTTATGGAAGATGATTCGGACTATCGTACCACAGTAGAATTTATCGAAGACTTGGAAAGGGCGATCCCATGATCAAAATAGAAAATTTATCAAAACGCTTCGGGAAAATCCATGCGCTTTCCAGCGTGTCTTTGCAATTGGAAGAGGGGGTCTATGGACTCTTAGGGCCCAACGGGTCGGGAAAAACCACCCTTTTGCGCTATCTAACGGGAATCTATCCCGATACGACCCATGCGATTTCGTTTCAGGGAAAGAAGATCCGAGAGCTCGACGATTATAAATCACATCTCGGCTATTTACCGCAGCATTTCGGGCTTTTCCCCAATCTTTCCGTGATGGATGCGCTCAAATTGCTTGGGAATTTAAAAGAAATGAAGGAGTCCGATCTTGAAGGGGAGATCCTACGGTGCTTGGAAGCAGTCGGACTTTCTGAAAAGGTGCATTCGAAAGTAAAGAGCCTCTCCGGAGGGATGCTCAGGCGTGTCGGGATTGCCCAGGCGATGCTGGGGTCTCCGATGCTCCGATTTTTTGACGAACCAACCGCCGGACTCGACCCGGAGGAACGCTTACGATTTAAGAATCTCCTTCACAGGCGTGAACCGAATACGATTTCTCTGATTTCCACTCATATTGTAGAGGACGTAGAAGCCATATGCGACCGGATTATCGTGATGAAAGAAGGAAAAGTATTGTTTACGGGAACGCAGGCGGAACTTACACAAGTCGCTGAGGGGATCGTCTACCTTACGAAGAAGAGTGAGCTGGAAGAGAATCAAGCGGTATTTTTGTTGAAAAGGCAGAAACGCGAAGGAGAAGACCTTGTTCGAATCCTTTCCGATGCTCCGGGAATCGGGCAACCGGTTCCCGCAACCGTAGAAGATGGCTATATGTGGCTCATTCGTCATGAAAATAGGTAGAGGATTTTCGCGTTATTTTTTGTGGATGAAGAGTCTTGGTGCCGTTGGCTGGAGTGTAATGCTCACGATTGGTGTTTTTTTACCCTTGCTTGCGATCGCAATGAAAGGGTATTTAAAGATTCAAGAAGCCAGAAATTATTCGATTTTCCTCACTCAAAGCATAATCCCGATCTTTTGCACATTATGGCCGGCGCAGGCTCTGCAGACTTATCTTCAGAAACCAACAGTCGAAATCTTCTCGACGATCGGGCATAATGAACGAGTGTTGGACTGTAATATGCTATTTCTCCTATATTTGTTACCGGCCGGTTTGTGCTTAGCTGCCTATGCAGTGCTCTCCTTTATTTTGTGGAGCACAGTAGTAAAACTCATCGGTGTGATGATCTTTCTGCACGGCGCGTCCTATATCTTATTTTCCATAAGCAAGGATTCTCTTCCTGCATTTTTGTTTGTCATTTTGTATGTAGTAGGCTCCATCACATTTGGAGACCCCGCCGTGCCGTATCCCTTATATTACACGCTGGAAGAGACGCCGCTTTCAATTTTTGGCGGAGTCTATTTGGCATATGCCGGCTTGGGTGTTTTATTGGTGACAATGGCAGAGATTATCCTTCGAAAAAAGGGGATATTGGGAGTCTGATAAAATCCGAAATATCTGTGAAGATAGAATGATCACCATACCGCACCAAACCGCACCAAAGAAAAGACCCCTAATAGGTTTGGAACGCGCGTGGGAGTGGAAAGTACGCCTCCCATCCCATGCGCGTTATGCTTGCGTATCATTCAATTTTTGGGTATAATAATAGAAAGCGATTGCTTTCGTAATCACTTCTCATCATCCGAGCATGTTGGTCTAAAGAGAAATCCATGACGACATGCCGATGGGCTCTGCGGGAAACCGCCTATGCCTCCCGTTTGGAAAGGATATGAGCGACATGTACTCGTGTTGTCAAATTCTAACTGAAGGGAGTGTTTTTTATGTACGGATATCGTGGAACGATACTTCGCATCAATCTAACGGAACACAAAATCACAAAAGAAGAATTGCCATTGGAAATGGCGCAAAAGTACATCGGGGGCCGCGGCCTTGGAACCAAACTCTATTTTGACGAGGTGGATCCGAAAATAGACGCGCTTTCACCGGAAAATAAGCTGTTGTTTGTGGCGGGCCCGCTGACGGGAACCCCAACCCCTACCGGAGGCCGCTATATGGTCGTCACAAAAGGACCTCTTACCGGCACCATCGCCTCTTCCAACTCGGGCGGTAAGTGGGGCGCCGAAATGAAACTTGCCGGCTATGATGTGATCATCCTGGAAGGAAAATCGGAGAATCCGGTTTATATCGCGATCGAAGACGATAAAGTCGAAATTCGCGATGCAGCCCATCTGTGGGGCAAAATCGTAGACGATACGGAAGCGCTTATCATGAAGGATATGCCCGAGCGCACGAAGATCGCCTCGATCGGACCGGCGGGAGAGAAACTCTCCTTGATGTCTTGTATTATGAACGATACCTCGAGAGCGGCCGGCCGAACAGGTGTGGGCGCTGTAATGGGTTCGAAGAATC
>CAZFWK010000015.1:0-236 GCA_964522555.1 uncultured Peptoniphilaceae bacterium
CACGACGATGCTAATCAGAGAAGTTACGAAGAATCCCAAACCGAATACTTCCGGATCGCCTTGGTATCCTTCAAAGAGTCGCGCGAAATCCTGCGCCATTCCGCGGCCGACGAAGTGCATATTTCGAAGGCTTTCAGCGTTGATCTTCCCTTGGTTCGGAAAGGCGATTCCAAAGGGGATAAAGAGCATGCCGAACAAGTTGAAGAGTCCTAAGGCAAAGGAGGTGACGAGATACG
>CAZFWK010000015.1:262-18856 GCA_964522555.1 uncultured Peptoniphilaceae bacterium
CCGAAAAGAACCCGAGAGCTACATACTGTAGAGTGCCGAAAACGATAAGTGCAACAATACCGACGACAACAAATGCCAAGGGAATAGGCTCAAAGATTCGACTCAGCAAAGTCCACACGGACCGGCCTTCCGGCGACACCCACCCGTTTACGACCAACATGACACAAGCGATCTCTATAACAGTGGTGAAACCTAACCAGAGCGCGGCATTGGTAAATTTCACCCCATAGATCGTCTTCGCGTCGGTCGGGAGCGTATGCGTGAGATACGCTTCGTTTCCATGCACGGTTTGGTAATAGCGCGTCAAGAGGAAGAGAAGGAGGATATACGGGACAACAAAGGTCGCGACCAGATACAATAGCATTAAGAATCCCACCAACATGGGCGACGTCGCGGAGACGGAGAGCACGAAAGCCAGAAATACGATGACGGCAATCGCGATGGAGCAAACTTTCGCCGTTGTTTTCAGTTCATATCGAAAGAGCTTACCAAACATCAGTACACCTCCTTAAAGATTTCGTTTAAGCTTTTGTTCTTTTCTTCCCGCAGTGCGTCGGCAGCGCCGTGCAGCACGATTCGCCCTTCGCTTAAGAAGATGACTTCATCCATAATCGACTCGGACTCCGTCACCATATGGGTCGAAAGCACCATGAGCGCGTCTTCGCTGTAGTTTTTGATGATCGACTCGAGGATCATACTGCGAGAAGCCGGATCGACCCCGCTGAGGGGCTCGTCCAGAAGGTAGATGCGCGCACGCCTTGCCATTACGAGGGCGATCTGCACTTTTTCGAGCATCCCCTTCGACATCGTGATAAGCATTGCTTGCGATCCGATCTTAAAGGTTTCCAACATGCTGTTGGCTTTCTCGAGGTCGAAGTCCGGATACCATTCCTCAAAATTTTGAAAAATCTCCTCTGGGGTTTGGCTGCCGCGCAGATAACTCTTATCCGGAAGATACGATACAAAGCTCTTGGTGTGCGCGTTGGGCGCCTGCCCGTCGAGCAGAGCCGTACCGCTATAGTTCATCAAGACACCTGCCCAAATCTTCATCAGTGTGGTCTTGCCTGAGCCGTTCGGGCCGAGGAGTCCTACAATTTTGCCGGCGTCAAGCCCGATCGTAATGTCTTTTAGTGCGGTAAAGTTTCCGTATTTTAGTGTGAGGCCATTGGCTTCCAGTAAACTCATTCTTCTTCCCTCCAATTCTTTTCAATTTGCAAAATCGCGTCCTCCGGCGTAAAGTCAAGTTCCTTCATTTGGTGGATGAAGGATTTGAGCACCTCTTTCGCCAGGATCTCACGCAGTGCGCGGATTTTCTCCCGATCCTCCGTTACGAATCGCCCTTTCGTCCTTTCAGAATAAAGGAGTCCGTCCGCTTCCATCGCGGCAAGCGCTCTTTGCATCGTATTCGGGTTCACGCCGTATGAAACTGCCAAGTCTCTTACCGTATCCATCTTTTCACCGGGTTGGATCACACCGGTCGCGATCGCTTTCGAAAAAATCTCGATCAACTGCAGATAGATGGGCGTATTGTCATCAAAATCATAAGTCAAACCCACACCTCCTCTCGAATAACTAATGTACTAAGTGATTAATACAAAAATACAACGAGTGATCGTCTTTGTCAAGCAAAAAATCGATCGTGAGAAAACTCGTGTCCACTACGCGAAGGGCGAATTCATGCGAATGATTCGGCTCAATTGCGCGTTCAGGGTTGGAAATCTGCGGCTTTACCTAAATTTTACATAGAACTTACTTTGGATTTTACATCGGATGTGTACACTCGATCTGTAGTAAAAAATTTCAACTGGAGTGTGAAAAATGAAGAAATTCGTTAAAATGTTTACCGTTATCGCAATGCTGTCCGTATTTTTGGTAGCTTGCACAGGTGGCGGCGCAGCTACTGAAGCTGCAACGGAAGCAGCCGCAACAGAAGCAACTGCAACTGAAGCAGCAGCAACGGAAGCGACAACAGAAGCAGCAACCGAAGCTGCAAAAACTGAAGCACCGGCAGCCGGAGCTATGACCGGCCCCATCACGGTTGTATCTCGTGAGGAAGGTTCCGGAACGCGTGGCGCATTCGTAGAGATCGTCGGAATCTTAGACGACAACAAGAACGACATGACCACCCAAACTGCGATCATCCAAAACGGAACCGATGCGGTTATGACCACCGTAGCGAACTCGCCGGAAGCAGTCGGATACATCTCCTTGGGTTCTTTGAACGACACCGTTAAACCGCTCAAGATCGCTGGCGTAGAAGCAACTGACGCAAATATCAAAGCGGGCCAATACCCGATCGCAAGACCGTTTAACATCGCAACCAAAGGCACCCCGGATGCACTTACACAAGACTTCATCAACTTCATGATGAGCAAAGAAGGCCAAGCTATTGCAGGCGAGAAGTACATCTCCGTAGATGACGCAGCTCCCGAATACAAAGCTGGCGAAAATCTTTCCGGCACGATCCAAGTCGGCGGATCGACTTCTGTAGCACCGCTGGTTGAATCCTTGGCGGAAGAGTACATGAAGCTGAACACAGGCGTTACCGTTGACATCCAAGCAACCGGATCGTCTGCAGGTATGACCGCAGCAATTGACGGTATCGTACAAATCGGTATGGCATCGCGTGAACTTTCCGACGATGAAAAAGCGGAACTCACCCCGCTGGTAATCGCAAACGACGGTATCGCAGTCATCGTAAACACCGCTAACCCGACTGAAGACATCACCATGGACCACGTGAAGCAAATCTTCCTTGGCGAAGCGCTGATGTGGGAAGACCTTAAATAGGGAGTAAATTATGAAAAGATCCGGAAACAAAACAGCAAATCGTCCACTAGAGTCGTTTATGCATGGAGTGTTTCTGGTCACAGCCACAGTGTCGATCGTATCGGTAGTCCTGATTTGTGTATTCATCTTCATAAACGGACTACCGGCGATCTTCGAGATCGGGTTTAAAGAGTTTTTACTGGGCACCGAGTGGCGCCCGAAAAACAACCCGGCTCAATTCGGGATCCTCCCGATGATCCTCTCTAGCATCTATGTAACAGTAGGTGCTATTCTTATTGGTGTACCGCTAGGGCTGGGTATGGCGATCTTCTTGTCGAAGTTCTGCCCGCCGAAGCTGTACAAGATGATCAAACCCGCTGTGGAACTGATGGCCGGAATTCCGTCCGTTGTATACGGATTCTTCGGTATGATGGTACTCGTACCGCTGATCCGACAAATATTTTATTACGGCTTAGGCATGCGTACGACTGGTTATTCGATGTTGGCAGCCATGGTATTATTGGGAATTATGATTTTGCCGACGATTATCGGCTTATCGGAGGCGGCGATCCATGCCGTGCCGAAATCCTATTATGAGGGTGCTGTCGCCTTGGGCGCATCGCACGAAAAAGCGGTCATCTCGATCATGGTGCCGGCTGCGAAGTCGGGGATTTTTGCGGCGATCATTCTGGGGATCGGACGCGCGATCGGGGAAACCATGGCGGTAATCATGGTAGCCGGCGGGCAACCCGTCTTACCGAAATCGCCCTTGGACGGAGTTCGTACGATGACCATGAATATCGTAACGGAAATGTCTTATTCGACCGGACTGCATAGAGACTCACTCATCGCGACGGGAGCCGTACTGTTTGTCTTTATTCTGCTTATCAACTTGGCATTTAACTTGATCAAGAATAGGAAGGCGTACTGATGAAAAATAAAGCAAGTGCATACGACATCGTAATCCGTACCCTAATTTACGGCGCGACCGGTATCACCATGTTGGTACTCCTGTTCATCATCTGGCACGTCTTATCGAACGGCGTTCCGTACTTGAGACCTTCCCTGTTCGCTTGGGAATACACGACCGACAATGTTTCCATGATGCCTGCCATCATCAATACGCTGATCATCATGGCGATCGCTTTGACCCTCGCGATTATCTGTGGGGTTGGCGCTGCGATCTATCTGGTCGAATACGCGAAACCCGGCAATAAATTGGTTGAAATCGTGCGCATTACGGCGGAGACCCTCTCGGGGATCCCGTCGATCGTATATGGCCTTTTCGGGATGCTGTTTTTTGTAACGGCACTCGGGTGGAAGTATTCTGTACTGGCCGGTGCGGTTACCGCGTCGATCATGATCCTCCCTACCGTCATGCGAAGTACGGAAGAGGCGCTACTGGCTGTTCCGATGAACCTAAGAGAAGCCAGCTACGGCTTGGGAGCGGCAAAGCTTCGTACGGTCGTATTAATCGTTTTGCCATCGGCAATGCAAGGGATCATCGCAGGGATCATCCTGGGAGTAGGCCGCATCATCGGAGAAACCGCCGCACTCTTGTATACTTCGGGAACCGTAACGCGTGTCGCGAACGGACTCTTCAACTCGGGGCGTACCTTGGCGATTCACATGTATATGTTGTCAAACGAAGGATTCCACAAAAACGAAGCGTATGCGACTGCGGTCGTGCTACTCATCGTTGTCGTCCTGATCAACCTGCTTTCCAACTTTTTAGCGGGTAAGTTACGTAAGGAGTACAATCAGTAATGGAAAATATTATCACCATAAAGAATTTTAATTCCTATTACGGGGACTTTCACGCGATAAAAGATATTTCCATGAATATCGAAAAAAACAAGGTTACGGCTTATATCGGGCCGTCCGGTTGCGGAAAATCGACCCTGTTAAAGAGCATTAATCGCATGAACGACCTCGTACCGGGTTTCCACAGCAAAGGCGAGATGAAACTCGAAGAACAAGAGATTTACAAAATGGACGTATACGAGCTCAGAAAGCGCGTCGGTATGGTATTCCAAAAGCCGAACCCGTTTCCGATCTCGATCTACGACAATATTGCATACGGCCCCCGCACACTCGGGATTAAGAATAAGCAACAACTCAACGAAATCGTAGAAAAAAGCCTTAGACAAGCGGCGATCTGGGATGAAGTAAAGGACTCGTTGAATAAGAGCGGACTTTCGATTTCCGGCGGCCAACAACAGAGAATCTGCATTGCACGTGCGCTCGCAGTGAATCCGGAGGTCATCCTCCTGGACGAACCGACCTCTGCCCTTGACCCGATCTCAACAAATAAAATCGAAGATTTGTTGTTTGAACTGAAGAATGAGTATACAATAGTAATTGTAACTCATAATATGCAACAAGCGACACGGGTATCGGACTATACGGGCTTTTTCCTTTTGGGAGATTTGGTCGAATTCGGCGACACGGAACAGATCTTCTCCCTTCCAAAAGACAAGCGCACGGAAGACTATATAACCGGTCGTTTCGGCTAAGAAGGAGGAAGACATGATGCGTTTTAATTTTGATACAGAGCTGGACCAACTCAACCACGATTTGGGTGCAATGGGAGAACTCGTCACCGTTGCGATTGAAAAGAGCCTACATTCGTTAAAGACCTGCGATACCAAATTGGCGAAAAAAGTCGTTAAAGGGGATCATAAGGTCAACGAAATGGAGAAGCAAATCGAAAGGCATTGTATCAACCTTTTGCTTCGCCAACAACCGGTTGCAAGTGATCTTCGTTTGATCTCTTCGGCACTCAAAATGATCACCGACCTCGAAAGAATCGGCGACCAAGCGGCCGACATCGCGGAGATCACCTTGACCTACTGCAAAGAAGCGCCGGATCTTACCTCATTTGAAACCTTAGACAAAATGGGAAAAGATACCATCGTAATGGTGCAAAAGTCTCTCCAAGCGTTTCGAGAAGGCGACCTCGCGCTGGCGGATGAAGTCATCTCACTCGACGACGCGGTAGACCAAGCCTTTGATATCGTACGCAATAAAATCGTCGTGATGATTCGAGACAATACGTATGATCCCAGCAAGATGATGGATATCTTAATGATTGCGAAGTACTTGGAAAGAATCGGGGACCATGCCGTGAATGTAGCGGAATGGGTCGTATATTCCATCACGGGACACCACGCAAACTTCCAGGAAACCGAATAGGTTTGCCATGCACACGATCTATATAGTGGAGGATGAAGAGAATATCCGCGAAATGATCGCCTATGCATTAAACAACTCTTCATTCCGAGCCAAAGCCTTTGCGGATGCCAAACAATTGTATGCGGAATTGGACTCGACCCTGCCCGATCTCTTCTTGCTGGATATCATGCTCGAAGGAGAAGACGGATATTCGATCCTAAAAGCGCTCCGTGGAAACGAAAAAACGAAAGAGATCCCGATCATCATGTTGACCGCAAAAAGCAGCGAGTACGACAAAGTGCGAGGGCTCGACATGGGCGCAGACGATTTTATCACGAAACCCTTTGGCGTCATGGAGCTGATCTCCCGCGTGAAGGCGGTACTCCGGCGCGTGCCCGAAAAGGGCGAGGCGCAAAGCGTATTGCGCTTGGGTGGGATCGTGATGGATCTTGAGCGTCGATTGGTATATATCAACGAAGAACCGGTCGAACTCACATATAAAGAGTTTGAGCTCTTGTATTATCTGATCATCAACAAAGACATCGTCCTCACGAGAAGCAAACTCATGACCGAAATATGGGGCTTTGCTTTCCAAGGCGAGTCGCGTACGGTCGATGTGCACATCCGTTCGCTCCGCCAAAAGCTTAAGGACGAAGGGCGTCACATCCAAACGGTACGAAATGTAGGGTACAAAATCGGAGAATAGTGTATGGAGAAACGAGTCAGCCTCTTCATGCAATGTTGCGTGCTGGTCATCTCCTTGTTGCTTTCGGTTGCGATCGCCTCGTATCTCACCCATGTGCAGCAAGACAGAAATCAGCTTCTATTAGAAGATATCCAATCGATCGCGGAGTCTGAAAACAAGGCTTCGCTTTCGATCTTGCGAACGGAGCCGATCGACCCCGAAAAATACGACTTCATTCAGGTCGAAAAGAGCGGGGAAAGCCTCACGTACTACTTGCCTAAGCAGGACTTCATCTTAATATGGATTTCTCTTTTACCCATCACCATTGCGGTCATGGGTGTTTTTGTTGTGCTCGTACCGATCATCGCGAGAAGACTTACGCGCTCCACCTTAGACCCCGTGATCGACTCGATCGAAGAGATCAAGGGAATCGTATCCGGCAGAGAGACCAAGCGCCCGCAAAAGGTCTATGCGGAACTCGAGCCCTATATCAAGGACATTGAATACGAGAAAGCGCAGATCGAATATTCGATGAATAAGTTGATCGAATCGGAGCGAATGCGAAGGGATTTTACGGCCAATGTCAGCCACGAACTGAAGACCCCGCTCACCTCGATCAACGGCTATGCGGAGATGATCGAAAGCGGACTTGCCACCGATGAAGACGCGCGCCGTTTTGCGGGTATCATACTCACGGAAGGGAACCGGCTCCTAAGCTTGATCGACGATACGATCCGGCTCAGCTTGATTGAAAACGAAAACCCGAAAGATCTCTTAAAGGACGTCATCGATTTGCAGGCAGTCGCGCAAAATGTGGCGGAGAAACTCCGGATCAATGCCGGGAAAAGAGAAATCGGAATCGAAGTATCCGGAGAAAAAGCGCTGATCAAAGGCAATAAGCGGATGATCGAAGATGCGATCACCAATCTCATCTCGAACTCCATTAAGTATAATGTGGATAAGGGGAAAGTGCTCGTGCAGACGATGACGAGCCGCAATATGTGCTATTTAATCGTAAAGGATACGGGGATCGGGATCTCGGAGGCGGACCAACGAAGGATTTTCGAACGATTCTATATGAGCAATAAGGCGAGAGCCAATAAATCGGGAACGGGCCTTGGGCTTTCGATCGTAAAGCATGTGATAAAATTACACAATGGCGAGATCGACCTGAAGTCGCATTTGGGAGAGGGAACCAGTATAAAAATCGCCTTTAGAAGGTATCAAGGTAGATAAGGGGGAAGGGTATGAAACTGATATCGTGGAATGTAAACGGGCTTCGCGCCATTATGAATAAGGGCTTTATGGAAGACTTTTGGAAAGCGGACGCGGACATCTTCTGCTTGCAAGAGATCAAGATGCAAGCCGGGCAGCAAGAGATGGATCTACCCGGTTACGAAGAATACTACAACTATGCAGACAAAAAGGGATATTCGGGCACGGCGATCTTCACCAAATTTCAGCCGCTCGATGTACAATACGGCTTGGGGATCGACGAGCACGACAAAGAAGGTCGCGTGATCACTTTGGAATTCCAAGACTTTATCCTCGTCAATGTATACACTCCGAACTCAAAAAGCGGGCTCGAACGACTCGAATACCGCCAAATTTGGGAAGACGAGTTTCGCGCGCATCTCAAGAAAAAGGAATTGATCAAACCCGTCGTTCTTTGCGGCGACCTCAATGTCGCGCACAGGGAGATCGACCTGAAAAATCCTTCAACCAACCGAAGGAGCGCGGGCTTTACGGACGAAGAGCGCGGGAAATTTACGGAGCTCTTGGACGCCGGTTTTATCGACACCTTCCGACACTTTTATCCCGATGTACCGGATCGATACACCTGGTGGAGCTATATTACGAAAGCGCGCGAGCGAAACGCAGGCTGGAGAATCGACTACTTTGTCGTAAGCGAAGCCTTGAAGGACAAGATCCAAGACGCGTATATTTACGATCAGGTGATGGGATCGGACCACTGCCCGGTAGGACTCTTGTTGGACGCAAAAGGCGGAAGCCGTACACTTAAATAGCAGATGCCCTCTACCCGAACGGGTTGGAGGGTGTTTTTTTGTAAGGAAACCGAAAGGGTATTGAAACCGGTTTGAAACTTATTTGTTACCTTTCCTACGAAATCTAACTCTATTAATGAAGAAAAGGAGGGGGTCGACTTGAGAAAACATGGAATTTACTTGCTTGCGCTACTTGTAATCGGGAGCACGCTCACCGGATGCGTGGTAAAAGATTGGCTGTTTACCGGTGTACAGGATCAAACGGATACGGAGGCAGCTGTGGCAACCGAGAGCACGGAAGCGATCAGCACCGAGGAAGTAACGGAAATGCCTGAACCCGAACCGACGGATGAGCCTCCTCAAACGACCATTCTCACCCGAAGGGAAGTGGGTACGCTTCAAACTTTGTTCGGATACGAGAAGGACAGCCGCTATTCGATTCACTACCCGTTATTCGAAAAAGAGAAACTGGATGCTTTTATGAAAACCACGGTCGAAAAATGGGCACAGGATTTTTCCATGAAAGGGAAGCTTTCGAGCGATTCTACGCATGAGGCCGACTTGCGAATCGAGTACGACAGCTATTTATTGAACGATCGTTATGTGACCGTGCTCTTTTGGCAAAACGAGATCGACTCGCATATGGCGCATCCGGAAGTACGATGGGACACTTTTTATTTTGATCTGCAGGAAGACAAAGTCTTGGAACGAAAAGATCTACTGCCGGACGACGCGCTTTCGCAGATATCTGAAGCGGCAAGAAAATATTTTGAAACGGACCCCACCTATCGAGATATCCCGAAGGATGATTGGTTCGAGGCGGGGATTGCTCCAAAACCCGAAAATTATCAGCGGATCTCCTTTATGAAAGAGGGCATACAGGTCCGGTTTGAGCCGTATCAAATCCTGTCGGGAAACTTCGGTTCTCCGGTCGTGACAATCCCAAAAGAAGACCTGAACGGCATCGCGCTCTACGACCCGCCTCAAACCGAGCCGCCCGCTACGGAAGCGCCGGCAACCGAAGCCACCGAACCGCAGGCTACGGAGCCGCCCGAAACGGAAGCACCCCAAACGGAGGCTACGACCAACGCAGACGAAAAGAGGATCGCACTCACGTTCGACGACGGCCCCACGCCCGAAGTAACAACGCGCATTCTGAAAGCGCTTAGCGCATAAAACGGGCAAGCGACTTTCTTTGTGGTGGGGAACCGCGTAGAAAGTAACCCCGATATCGTCCGCGCGGTGCGGGATCAGGGATCCGAGGTTGCCAATCACTCGTATTCGCACGCGGACCTCACCAAACTTGCTAAGGCGGATCTCGACGCGCAAATCGGGTATGCGGACACTGCGATCGCAAATGCGATCGGTACGACGCCCACGCTACTGCGCCCGCCCTACGGTGCGTACGACAAGGACGTGGTAGGCGCAGCGGGTAAGCCCATCATCCTGTGGTCGATCGACACACTCGATTGGAAGACGAGAGATGCGGACCAAACTTTCGAAGCGGTACTCTCCAATGCGCAAGACGGAGACATCGTACTCATGCACGACCTGTATGAATCTACAGCTGCAGCCGCCGAGAGGATCATTCCTGCGCTAGCAGAGAAGGGGTTTCGAATGGTGACCGTCTCCGAGCTAATGAAAGCAAAAGGGTTGAGCTTTGATAGCGGGACGATTGTGAACTCGGCTCGATAAGTTTGGGTATATATAAACCGGTACACATTTTCAAACCGGAAACTCTAGGAGGAGAAAGATGAAGAAGACATTTGCGATGCTACTCTTGGCGCTGGCGCTCTTTGCTACGGCATGCGGCAATCAAGCTACAACTACCACGGGTGATTCGGCCGACAAAGGCGGAAATCAAAATGTAGAACTCGAACAATTGCTCACCAATGTTCAAAAGAAGTCGGAAGAGATCAAGAGCTTACACATGGATATGACGCTATCCCAAACGATGGGGATGCCGGAAGCCGCAGCGTCCGAAGGCGTTCCCCAAAATATCAAGGTCGATTCCATCATCAAGATGGACATGATCACGGAACCGTTGGCGGCATTTATGGATATGGAGATGACGATGCCGTTTGAGATGGGCACCGAAGGCGGTAATATGAAGATCCAAATGTACATGACGCCTGAGTACATGTATATGACGAGCCCGATGATGGGTGAGGGTTGGACCAAGATTTCGGTTCAAGAAGCAACCGGGATGCAATACGATCCGGAATCGATGAAAAATGCAATGAGCTCGAATGAAGCATTCACCGCGCTGAAAGAATTGAAGGACGACGTAACCATTACGGACCAAGGCGATACGTACCTGATCAGCTTCAAAGGAAGCGGCGATAAAGCGCAAAAGCTATTTGATGCGCAAATGAATGCGGCAGGTGAAAATGCCGCACTGGAAGGCGTAGACATCAAATACAATGCGATCGACTACAATTACGTCGTCGACAAAAAGACGGAACTTCCCGTTTCGCTGAATGCGACGATGGACTTTACGGTCGGAAGTGATGGAGAAGGGATGTCGATCGTGCAAGTGATGGAAGGAACGTTCTCGAAGGTAAATGAAATCGACAAGATCGAGATTCCGCAAGAAGCTCTCGATGCAACCGAAATGGGCCAATAAGAAACAAAACGCCGCTCCGAACTTACGGAGCGGTCAGAGTGAAGACAAAGTACGTTCAGTCGAGCCCGGTATACCCCTTTCGGCACGCTCACGGACCGCTTGCAAGCCTTGCGCATTTTGATGCAGTTCAAAATGCTATGCAAGACTCATGCAAAGCTTCTCCAAGCGAATGCTCTTACGCTTGGTTAAGAAGCGATTGCGGCCAAGATATGGCCTCAAGGGGTACACCGAGCTCTCCCTCACTCAATCTCAAAAAATAACTTTATCTACAGCCTGGCCGCTCCGATCTTACGGAGCGGTATTTTTTTGCCCGAAAGCGATCCGAGTGAAAAAGACAGCCCTCACTCTATTGACGCGCCCAAACGGAAGTGATACAGTAAACGCATAAACATATGATGTTTGCAAAGGCGTAAAATCCACACTTTGTGAAATCGGTACCGCGTCGCTTTACAAAGGGCGTTACCACAGTAAGAGAGGAGCGAATATGGAAAACAACACGCAACAAAACGAAACGCGCGCCGGGTCGTATATGGAAGACCCCCGTTACAAACAATGTAACCGGGAAGCGCTATACGGCGTCATCCTGGGGATCGTCAATGTGCTAATCTGGGCGATTGGCGGATACGGTTTGGGGAGCGGCCCTGTGGAAAGCTATTCGTACATTTTCGGATTTCCGGCTTGGTTCTTTGTGGCCTGTATCGTAAATGCCGCGGTCGCGATTATCGGCACGGTCTTTATCGTAAAAACGAAAATGAAGGATATGCCCTTGGAGCCGATGACCGAAGAACAAGCCATCGCGTACAAGGAGCGTTTAGAAGGTAAGGAGGCGCGCATATGAACGGCGTACAATGGAGCGTACTGGTTCCGATCGTCATCTACTTTGCTTTGATGTATGTGATCGGCGTATGGTCGGCGAAACGAAATCGCGATATGAGCCTGAAAAAAGGCGGCACGGGCGATGCCTATATGGAAGAGTATATGACCGGCGGAAGAGACACCGGCGGATTCGTACTCGCGATGACTTTGGTCGCCACATACTTGAGCGCAGGTTCCTTTATCGGAGGACCGGGAACCGCCTATACACACGGGCTCGCTTGGGTATTCTTGGCGATGACCCAGATCCCGACCGGCTACTATACTATGATGGTCTTGGGAAAGAAATTCGCGATCGTCTCCAGAAAGATCAACGCGAACTCGATTTCGGAATTCTTACGCGCGCGTTATAACAGCAATGCCGTCTTGATCATCGCATCGGTATCGATCATCTTCTTTTTAATCGCGGCGATGGCTGCGCAATTGATCGGCGCGGCGCGGCTTTTGCAAGGCTCTACCGGCCTCAGCTATACGGTCGCACTGGTGTTTTTTGCGGCAACCGTCATCGTACATACGGCGATCGGCGGCTTTAGAGGGGTTGTGTTGAACGACACCATGCAAGGCGTCGTCATGACCCTAACGACAACGGTTCTCTTTCTCACCGTCGTAAAGCACGGCGGCGGGATCGAACAGATCGTGCAAGGAATGCGCGGGATCGACCCCGGTATGATTACGCCGTTCGGAGTAAAGGAAGGCTTTATGACCCCGCCATGGGTCGCCAGTTATTGGGTGCTGGTCGGCTTCGCCGTAGTGGGACTCCCCGCGATCGCAAGCCGCGCCATGAGCTATAAGGACACCAAGAGCTTAAACTCCGGGATCATCTATGGAACCGTCGTATCAACCGTACTGCTCTTGGCGATGCACTTGGTCGGCGCTTTTTCCGCCACCATGATCACGGGAATCGAATCGGGCGACTTGGTCGTGCCGACGATCACCACGACGCTCTTTAATCCGGTCATCGCAGGCCTCATTTTGTCGGGGCCCTTAGCCGCTGTCATGTCGACTTTGGACTCGCAATTGTTGGTTGTGGTCGGATCGATCGTAAACGACTTGCTCGTAAACTATATCAAACCTGAGCTGAAGAACGAAGGGAAGAAATTGAGCACCATCACCACGATCACCTGCTTCGTCGTGGGGATCATCACGGTAATGGTCGCATTCGAACCGCCGGATCTCATGGTATGGCTGAACCTGTTTGCCACAGCCGGCCAAATGTCGACCTTCTTGTGGCCGACCATCCTGGGACTCTACTGGAAGGGTGCCAATGCAACGGGTGCCATTGCGAGCATGATCTCGGGGATTGGAAGCTTTATCATCTTCAACTATTTTCTGCCAAGGCCTTTGGGCTTACACCCGATCGTACCGGCGCTCTTGATCTCTTTGGCGGTATTTGTGATCGTCGCAAAGCTCACTAAACCGCCGACGGACGAAGTGATCCAAAAGTTCTGGGGCGTTTAGCCCATCCGTCCGTTTGACAGGAATTTGAACGAAATCGATCCGGAGGTATCGTGCCTCCGGATCTTTTACAAATCGGAAAGGAGATCCCATGGGAATCGACACGAATTTGATCGATCGGGCGTTTATCGGAGGAAGCATCATCACGGTCAACGAAAAAGACGAGATCGCGGAAGCGGTCGGTATAAAGAAGAACAAAATCGTATTTGTCGGCACGACCGACGAGCTCATGCAATATACGGACGAAACGACGGAAATTTACGACCTGAAAGGCAGAACCCTTATGCCGGGCTTGATCGACACGCACTATCACCCGATCTTAAACGGCCTTCTGGAAGACCATGTGGACGCTCCCATGATCGACACAAGATACCCGATCTGCCGGTCGGTCGAAGAGATACTGGAGCGGATCCGAGAAGCTGCCGCGAGGAAAGAACCCGGCGAGTGGATCTCGATGATGGGATATGAGCCGCTATTATTGGAAGAAAAGCGCCACCCGACGCTTGCGGAGCTAAACGCGGCCGCACCCGACCACCCTGTACACTGCATGCACGGCGGGGGGCATATCTGCATGTATAATGCGAATGCGCTGAAGTACTTGGGTGTGGAGTCGGCAGAGGATGCGGTGAAGTATCCGCCGGGTGAAGTAGAGGTTATAGACGGAAAACTCACCGGGATGGTCTACGGACATACGCATTTTTGGCTGTGGGGGCAGGTTCACTATTCGGAAGAAGCGCAGACGAGAGCCGCCATGACCTCGCACAAAGAGCTTCTGGAAGCGGGCATCACCTCGATCCACGACACGGGCGAGGCCGGCAAAACGTCGTATCATACCATGCAAAAGCTCTGCCGCGACGGGGTGTTTAAGGTGCGGTCCTATATGTTGCTCCATAGCATTTTCGGAAAGCCCTTCTCCCTGGAAGAAAACGACCACTGGATGAGCTTGGGGCTTATGACCGGCCTTGGAGACGATCATTTCCGAATCGGAAGCTGTAAGTTTATGATCGACGGCGGTTCGGGCGGACCCTCGTGCGCCACGAGAGAGCCCTACAGCCATGACCCCACGCTCGTGGGGGAACGCGGCTGGGAGAGGGAAGAAGTAGCCGAGTACATCCAAAAGATTCACGACGCGGAATGCCAGGCGACGGCGCATGCCATCGGAGACCTGGCAGTTGAGTATATGGTCGAAGGCTACGAAAAAGCGTTTGAAAAAAATCCGCGACCGGACCTCCGGCACCGGATCGAGCACTGCACACTGGTAGATCAGGATTTGATCGACCGCATGGCGAAAATGAATATCTGCCCGAGTGTCAACTGCGGCATGGTCGCACATTTGGGTGCAAACTACACGAAGTTCTACGGCGAACGCATGAAGTATTTAGCGGCTCTTCGAAGCATGATCGACGCTGGCATGCGCCCTTCGATACACAGCGACGCCCCATCGGGCCCGATTGGCTTTAAAGTGCTGGACGGCGCCGTCAACCGCTACGACCGCAAGCAAAAGGTCCAAACCGACCGCACGCAAGCCGTATCGATCCCGGAAGCCATTCGCATCGCGACCTTAAACGGTGCGTACGCCTCTTTCGAAGAAGATCGTAAAGGCAGCATCGAAGTCGGAAAACTGGCCGATCTAATCGTCTTAAATGAGGATATCCTCGCGATCGACCCGATGGAACTCGTAAACATCCAAGTCGACCTCACGATGATCGACGGCGTGATTGAATACGAGCGAGTGAAATAGAGTATAATGAACAGAAAGTAGACAAATTTTGATCGATAGGGGAGAGAAGGAGAGGCCGGTTTACCCCTTGAGGCCATATCCTGGCCGGCAATCGCTTCTTAGCCAAGCGAATAAGCATTTGCTTGGAGAAGCTTTGCATGAGTCTTGCATTGCATTTTGAACGGCATCAAAATGCGCAAGGCTTGCAAGCGGTCCGTGAGCGTGCCGAAAGGGGTATACCGGACTCGACTGAACGGATTTTGTCATCGCTATAATAGAATCAATCAATATTGGAGGAAAGAATTGAGAGAACAAACCAATACCAGAAAAATTGTGCTCGCAGGGCTATTTGTGGCGCTCGGGCTCATCATCCCGTATTTTACGGGCCATGCATTCGGGATCCCCGGCACGGTGTTATTACCGATGCACATCCCCGTGCTGATCTGCGGACTCTTGTGCGGACCGAAACTGGGCGCGCTCTGTGGGCTTGTAACCCCGCTCTTGTCGGGACTTCTTACCGGCATGCCGCCCGCTTACCCCATGATGCCTGTCATGATGGGAGAACTCATGACCTACGGCCTCGTCACGGGACTCGTGCGAGAAACCTTTGGGAAGCCGATCTTGGTCGCACAAATCGCGGCGATGGCCGCCGGAAGAGTAGTCGCGGGAATCATCTTTGCGGCACTCGTATTCGCAAACGCGAACCTAAAAGCGCCGACGATCCTGGGCTCCATCATCACCGGACTCCCCGGAATTGCGATCCAACTCGCGCTCGTCACCCCGATCGTCATGATCCTGGAGAGGCAATTGTTTATAAAGTCTGCACACAGACCGGAGAAGACGAATCTCCTGCAAGGAGAAGCGCTTGCGGAAGCGAAGCGCCTCGTGCAAACACCCGGCACAAGCATGGTCCTCATAAAAAACGATCAGATCATCTACAAAGCCGACGGCAGAGGCGTAAAACCGCTGCTCGAAGCGTATGAAACGGCACCGGAGCTCATGAAAGACGCCGTGGTAGTCGACAAGATCATCGGAAAAGCCGCCGCAATGATCGCAGTATTGGCCGGTGTAAAAGCCGTCTACGGGATCACCACAAGCCTAGCCGGCTCCGCCTTCCTCGAAAAGAACGGCGTCGAACACGCATACGACCGCAAGATCGACCTCATCAGCAACCGCGAAGGCACCGGAATCTGCCCGCTCGAACGCTCCGTACTCGATGAAGAAGACCCCCAAAAGGGCTACGAGAAGCTCCGAAGCACGATAAAAGAATTGATGAAAGCACAATGAGTCGAGGGCAACCTCGACTTTTTGATCGTTGGAGGGAGATGTGGTACAATAAAGGTGAGAAAGTAAGGAAAGTAAGGAAAAAAAGGAGGTGGCGAGATGGAAATTGCAAAAGTGACGGCAAAGGGACAAATTACCATCCCGATCGAGATTCGAAAAAAGATGGGAATTCAAGAAGGAGACAAAATTCTCTTCATCGAAGAAAATGGAACCGTACAAATGGTAAAGTCCTCCATGGTCGCATTTAAAAAAGCTCAAGTCGCATTCGAAGGGGTCGCCGAGGAAATGGGACTTAAAAATGAGGATGACGTTGTTGAAATGATCAATAAATTGAGGAAGTAGATTTGAGAATCATGCTCGACACCAATGTAATCATTTCAGCGTTACTGTTTCCATCCATAGAGATGGATGCCTTATTAGAATCGGTTCTTCACGAGCACACCCTAGTAATGGCGTCTTATGTAGTGGAAGAATTGCTGAGGGTAGTAGACAAGAAATTTCCGAGACACAAGGCAGTGGTAAAAACAATGCTAAATGAGATTTATTTTGAAGGGATCGAGACGCCTACTCATATTCCTTTGGATTTAGGAATCAGAGATATGGATGATTCTCCGATATTGTTTACAGCTTTGATTGGGTCGGTTGATATTCTAATTACTGGCGATAAGGACTTCACAGTGATTCAAAATCCACCGATCGAAATATTGACACCCAAGCAATATATAGACCGCTATGTGGAGCAATAGGATGAACGAATTGTTCCCTATACGATCTTGAACCTGATTAGAATAGGATAAGCACGGAGCTCATTTAATCGAGATGCCGTGCTTTTTTTACTCCTAAAAAATCAAACTCCCGATCGCGGTCAAGACGGGTATGGTGAACAGCGAAAGCAGAGAGGTGATCAGTACGATGCGAGCGCCTTTGATATAGTCGTTGCCGAATTCTCGGCTGATGACGAAAGTGTGAACAGCGGTAGGGCAAGCTGCGGTGATCAAGAGCGCCATCTTCATATCGAAGTCGATAAAGGGTACAAGCCACAGAAAAACCATGCCGGCTAAAGGAGCGACGATGAGCCTTACTGTTGCAATCTTGTAGAATTCAAGCTTCCTAAAGGTCGATGCCCAGTCGCTTTGCGCCAGGTAGCAGCCTAGGATGATCATCGCTAAAGGAGAGTTCATATTGGCGACATGGCGAAACGCCTCTTTGATTACAAAGGGAAACTCCACATGGAACAAATAGAGAACTAAGCCCAAAAGTGGCAGTATAATCCCGGGATTCTTGATGATCCGATCCCTAGAGAGCGTATCCCTACTTCCGGACAATAGGTAGATCCCATACGTAAACACAAAAAAATTGTTGATCAAAAGAACGATCGAAACATTCAGCATCCCGCTCGCGCCAATGACAGACTGCACCAATGGAATCCCGATAAACCCTCCGTTTGAAAACAACACCGCATATGCCGCGACCGCGTCCTCTTTGCCTTTGAAAAAGATGCGACTCACCATGAGTGTGAGGAGGACCAGCACGAGATTGACGCCGATTGAAAGCAGCACATATTTCCAATCATATTGGCCGAGTACATTTTGAAGCGAGCTGATGATCGTAAAGGGGATCACGATGTACACCAATACGGTGGACAGCTGCTTAACGGTGGTGTCGCTGACGAGATTTTTCTTCAGCAAAAAGAAACCCAGCGCTGCCAATAAAAACATAATGGACAATTGGTTAAAGGTATTTAGAAAAGTAGCCATAAGTCCTCTCCATAATCATCAGTGGTCGTAAAGAAATAACAATTTTTGAAGTGAAATGATTGTCAGATAGATCCACCTAATCTGAGTGTACTTGAAAGATGGATTGTGTAGAGTATACCATACGCGCAACTTTGGACATGCGATAGCATTATGTATCGTACGGTATTGGTCATTTATCAGATTGGAATTTTTGATACAATAGGAGTTCAGGAGGTGGGGAATTTGTATTATCTTGCACCGAGTGC
>CAZFWK010000016.1:0-18591 GCA_964522555.1 uncultured Peptoniphilaceae bacterium
GCATTTTGATGCCGTTCAAAATGCAATGCAAGACTCATGCAAAGCTTCTCCAAGCGGATGCTCTTACGCTTGGTCAAGAAGCGATTGCGGCCAGGATATGGCCTCAAGGAGTACACCGGGCTCTCCTTGACTCAATCTTGAAAAAATACTTTATCTGCAATCCGGCACCGAATCATTAGACTCGGTGCCGTTTTCTACTCTTCTATAATCTCGACGTGCGCATCTTGGCTCGGTTGCGATTGCATCGCTTCCCCTTTGTCGAATGTCACATGGCCACCCGAATACGGTTCGCCGTCGATCGTCAGGATGACGCCTTCGCCTCCCATCATCGCGCCGACCGTGTACGCGACCGAATCCAAGATGAGCGACTCACCCGTAGAGCCTGCGTTCATCTCGTCTACGAACGCCCGGTTCAGGTCGATGTATGCGTTTCCGTCTTGGTTCAGGTATAGGCTGTTGATCTTTGCATTTTCGCTTAGTACAGGGATCGCGTTCCCGGGAACCTTCTTCCAGATCTCTTCCAGTTCCATGCGGGTAATCGAATTCGTCACGAATGCGTGCATGGTGTCTTTTCTTACATAGCCTTCGCCTTTGTCATCGGGGAAAAATAAGTTCACCATATGCGCTTGTCTTCCATCGTCAAAGAAGTCGAACTTCGCGGTTACCGTTCGGTCCCCGGATTCTTGCACTTGCTCCACCAAGCCGAAGCCTTCTTCCAAGGTGACGGTGGTTTTATCCTCAAATTGCAGCACTTCCAAAACCACTCGTGTCTTGTGTTCCCCTTCCGGAGCCACTACATCCAAGATCGTGACTTGCGCGTCTTTTCCCGTCTTCCAGCTCTCCCCTTTTACTACAGGGTCTTTCAAATAGACGAGCTCTTCTTCGAGCCAGTTTTCATAGAGCCCCTTGTCCAGATCGACGAGATTCTGTCTGAAGTACATCTCCGGCGACTCGGCCAGTGCTACGAGCGAATTTTCTCTCTTTTCGATCAAGTAATTCACGGCTAATCCGCCATTGTCGACGCGATATTGGAACCGGTTGTCCTTCCGGTACTCGAGCGAGGTCGTAAAGCTTGAAAACTCGCCGAAATCGCCCACAAAAGACTTCATGCGATCCGGATGTTCCGAAAGAAAGTCGGCGGCTTTGACGCCCTCTTCTTCAGTTGCCGCTTCCGTTTTCGGGGCTTCTGTCACTTCTTCGGTCGCGGCTTCGGTTGCTTCCGTCACAGCTTCCGTAACCGCCTCGGTGGCCGCTTCCGTCGCGGGCGCTGTGGTGGCGGTGTTGCAGGCGCTTAAGAGAAACGCGCTCAGTGTCAAGATGACTAAGTTCCTGAATTTCATAGGATCCTCCTTTTCCGGCCCTTTGCTTTAGAAGATCATCCCGAGCAAAGGGGATAAAACGATCGGCAGTACGATCGCGGGGATGTAATTCATGATGCGTAGTTCCGTCAGTTCCAACATATTAAAGGCAAGCCCGATCAACAGGAGCGAACCCACTGCGGATATCTCCGTGATGACCACGTCCGACAAGAGCGGTGCTATCAAGCTCGCAAGCAGCACGATACCGCCTTGGTATACCAATACCCCGCCGGCTGCCAACATCACGCCGATTCCAAGGGACGACGCCAAGAAGATCGCGGCGATAAAGTCGATGGTTGCTTTCGTGAGGGTCATCGTGTGGTCGGCGCGAAGGCCGCCCTCGATCGACCCGACGATTGCCATGGCCCCCATGCAAAAGAGCAGCGTGGCCGTGATGAACCCCTTCGCTACGCGACTTTCGCCATCACCCGCCATCTTTTGTTCGAGTCTTTCTGCAAACTTCTCGATTCCTCTTTGGAGGTCGAGCGCTTCCCCTATAATTGTACCCAAAGCGACGGAAAGTATCGTCACATACGGGCTGATTCCTTCGAGCGCGCCTCGCACCCCGATCATGAGGGTCACCAGTGCGAATGCTTTGATCACGGCTTTCGAGATCCGCTCGGGGATCCCGCGCCCTAAAAGCATTCCGATCCCTGCGCCGATTGCCACGGCGACCGTATTTACTATCGTTCCAAACATAAGTCTCCCTTTCTATTCCGTTACTATTATACCGCTAAACTCACCCAAAGTGCTACATTACGATAAATCCGGATTTTGCAAAAAAATAACTTAGTTTTTAACTTGATTTTACCGCTCGAGCTCGATTTTACACTTTTCTTATCTCGCTTTCATTTTTGATTGGTACCATGGGTCCATATTTGCGAAGGGAGTGCTATATGCATCGTAGAGAACTGACCAGAATTATGGCTTCCGCACCTTTGTCGGTGTTGGAAAAAATCTCACATACTATTGAAAAGAATCACGATATACAAGTTATCGAAGAACCTGTCGAAGGTCTTCTCATGATCAAAATGAGAGAAACCGCGCAACGTTCTTTATTTTATCTAGGGGAAGTGCTCATCACCCAGTGCAAAGTCCTCCTCGGAGAAGAAATCGGGCTGGGGATCCTCCAAGGCAATCGCCCCGAGGCGGCTCGTTGTATGGCGATTGTAGATGCCGGATACCGCGCCCGCGTACCCGAGATGACCGCCGTCTTCATGCAATTAGCGGACGAAAAGCTCATGCAAGAGCAAGTCCGGGAAGCGGAAAAGGGACGCATCGCATCCACCATGGTTGATTTCGAGACGGTGTACGAAGAGGTGAAATTCTAATGAACGAATTCGTACTGGATACGACCCGCGCGTACCGCCAACTGGTCGACGCGATCAGCTTTCCGGGCAGTGTGCAAGAGCTTGCCCCGATTGCAAAGAAGTACGCACTAAAAGCCGCCCCCTATCCCGCGACGCTCCTCCTCTGCCGGATGCTCCTCGACGCGGAAGTGAAGTTTTCCGTCGTGGGCGTGGAGTCAAAAGCGGATGAAGCGCTCCTCTCCAAACTGACCTATGGGATCGTGTGCGACCTTCCGGAAGCCGACTTTATCGTCGCAAAGGATTCGGATTGGACCGCACTCGGCAGTGCCAAGATCGGCACTTTGGTCGACCCGCATCGATCCGCCACCGTGCTCGCGCAAGTCGACAGCTTGACGGCCGGTACCCCCTACCGGCTTCGTGGCCCTGGGATCGAAACGGAGCAGATCATCCGCATCCAATCGGACGCCGATTGGCTCACCCTCTTTCACGATCGAAATCGAGAGTTCCCGCTGGGAGTCGACTTCTACTTTCTCGATCGAGAAGACCGTCTACTGGTGATACCGAGAGCAGTCTCGGTTGAGGAGGTGGCGTAATGGCCTATGTAGCCGTACGCGGAGGCGAAAACGCGATCGCGGAATCGATCCGTTCGTTGGAATTCGAGCGACTAAAAGACGGGCACGTGCTCGATGTCGTGGCCATCCAAGCCGGGATGAAAGGCCTGATCGATCAAGTGATGAGCGAGTCGTCCCTCTACGACCGCGAACCGGACGACATCACCAAAGTCTCCCTTTCGTTCCCGACGAGCCGCTCCGAGCGCTTGCAAAGCCTCACCCGCGGGCAGACCGGTGCGGTCACCTCTTTCGGATACTCCTCGCTTCGCGGCTACGGGATGACACACCCGACCGTAGGCGAACTCCGGGTGGGACTCCTTCCGATCGAGATCGCTTCGCCATTTGCCGGCGAGACGGATGAGGACGACAGCTACTATATCGGCGAAGTCGAGATCACCGAAGTGGAAACGCTCGTCCCGATCTCGAAAAAGCTGCCGGACGGCCGCTCCGAAGAACACTTCGAAGTCGGCTATGGCATTTGCTATGGGCAAAACGAGACGAAAGCCATCGCGATGAGCATTTTGGATCGCACGCTGGAAACGGAAGGCGACGCGCCCGCCAACAGCGACGAATTCGTCCTCTATCATATCGACAGTGTCGAGTCCTCGGGCTTTATTTCCCATTTGAAGCTTCCGCATTATGTAACCTTCCAAGCGGAACTGGATGCCGTAAGAAAGACGAAAAAATCATGAGACGATACAATTACGCATTTTTCGACGAAGTATCGAAGCGAAAAATCAGGCGAGCCACACTTAAGGCGATCGCAATCCCAGGGTATCAGGTTCCGTTTGCCTCGAGAGAGCTCCCGATCGCGCGCGGTTGGGGTACGGGCGGCTTGCAACTCACCCTCTCCCTCGTCACCCCGGAAGACACCGTCAAAGTGATCGACCAAGGGATGGACGAAAGCGTGAACGCGGTCAATATCAAATCATTTATCCAAAAGACGACGGATGTGGCCACCACCGTCGATACAAAGGAAGCCACCCTGATCCAAAGCCGGCACCGCATTCCGGACCGCCCGCTCGAAAAGGGGCAGATCATGGTACTGCAAGTCCCGATGCCCGAACCGCTTCGCCATGTGGAGCGCAGCGAGAGAAAGACGAAGATCCTGCATGCCGATGCGGATTACTCGGGCGCCTATGTAAAGCTGTTCGAAGACATCATGAAGTACAAGACCATGGCCACCGGCGCCGACCACCCTGTCACCGTCAACCATCGGTATGTGATGGCACCGAGCCCAATCCCGAAGTTCGACAACCCGAAGATGCATCGTTCCAAAGCGCTCATCTTGCTGGGAGCCGGGCGCGAAAAGAAGATCTACGCCGTTCCCCCTTATACGGACGTCGTATCGCTTCATTTCGAAGATTATCCTTTCGTACAGGAAGACCAAACCGGCAGGCGCTGCCTCCTGTGCGGCCAAGAGAATGTCTACTTCGACGAGCTGCAGGATGCAAATGGCACGTATTTCCAATGCAATGACACTTCCGAGTGTCTCAAAAGACAAAATGAGAAGGAGATTGCGCATGAAGAAAAATGATGAAGTCGTCCTGCGCATCGAAGATCTCACGATGCGCTTCGGAGACGGCTGCGATTTTTGTCGAAACGACGAATCCGTACTGATCCGAAACTACTGCCCGCATTGCAATTCGATCTACGCTTGTCGCGATGTATCCTTCGACCTCCACAGAGGGGAAATTTTGGGTGTGGTTGGCGAGAGCGGCTCCGGAAAATCGACCGTCGTACAGTGCCTCTACTTCGACCGCGAAGCGACGGAAGGGTCCATGCAGATTCCCATTTATGAAGAAGGCTCCAATCTATTTTCTTCAAGCTCGCAAAAGCAGCGCTATATCAAAGACCACGTGTTCGGCATGGTGTACCAAAACCCGTATTTGGGACTCAAGATGAAATTCTCCGGGATGGCAAATATCGCGGAAAAGCTGATCCGCGCGGGCAATCTTCACGTCGGCGATATGACCGACCGCGCGAACGAACTGCTCGACATCGTCAATATCCCAGAGTATCGGCGCTTGGATCCGCCGGCTGCCTTCTCGGGCGGCATGCAGCAACGCGTACAGATTGCAAAGGCGCTTTCCAACAACGCCCCCATCCTCTTTTTGGATGAGATCACTACCGGACTCGACCTTTCGGTGCAAGCCAATGTGCTCGACCTGATCAAGAAGATCCAAAGAGCGTTGGGCATTAGCATGATCATCGTGTCGCATGACCTCTCGGTCATTCGAATGCTCTGCGACCGCACGATCGTCATGTTGGACGGCAAAATCGTAGAAAAGGGCCTTACCGACCAAATCATGGAGGACCCCCGCCACCCGTACACGCAAGAACTCGTGTATTCACTTTTATAGGAAACCATATGATCGCAATAATAAACGGAAAAATAATCACCGCAGACTGTATCCTGGAAGATCACGTGCTCTTTGTAAAGGTCGCAAGGCAAGCGAAAGAGATGGGTTTCATCACGACGGCCGGTGCACCGAATATCCTCTTGGGCGGCTCGCACTCGGGAAATCTGTGTGCGCATGAGGCAATCAACGAAGGGGTGATCGACGTCATTTGCAGCGACTACTACCCCGCTGCCATGATCCACGGTGTCTTCAAAATGCACCGCACCTTCGGGCATCCCCTGCACGAGATGGTGAAGCTGATCACCTTAAACCCGGCGAAAGCCGTGCAGATCGACGAACATGTCGGTTCGATCGAGGTCGGAAAACTCGCGGATCTTGTGATCATCGAGTTCATCGAAGAGGATTACCCGGTTGTGACCCGCGCGATTGTAGACGGAAAAACCGTCTACCAGTCGCATTATCGGTAGGTGGCTTCATGAATCTGACAAAAGAAGGGTTTATCGACCCGACCGCCACTCTACTCCATTCAAAAGTGGGCGAATACTGCGAAGTCCGGAAGTTCAGCAAATTGGAGAACTCATCTCTAGACGATTATTCCTATGTGATGGAGTTTTGCATGTTGCAAAACACGATCGTAAAGAAGTTTTCGAATATCGCGATGCAAGTTCGCATCGGTGCGACCGACCACCCGATGGAGTGCGCCACGATGCACCACTTCATCTACCGAACGGAAAAGTTCGGCATGGGCGAAAATGACCACGAATTCTTCGAAAGGCGCCATTCGCGTATCACGACGATCGGAAACGACACTTGGATCGGGCACGGCGCGATGATCAAAAACAACCTGACCATCGGAGACGGCGCCGTCGTCGGACAAGGGTCGGTCGTCACGAAGGACGTCCCCCCGTATGCGATCGTGGTCGGCAACCCGGCCCGGATCCTCCGCTTTCGCTTCGACGACGACACGATCGAAAGCCTCCTCCGGATTCGCTGGTGGGACTGGTCCTACGAGAAGCTCAAGGAGAATCTCCCGCTTTTTAGAGGCGAAATAAAAGATTTCTTGAAACAGCACGAGGTGGCGAAATGACGGCGATGTTAACAATTCAAGGTCTGTCCAAAGACTTTTTCATTTATAGATTGGATAAACGGATCACAGGATGCAAAGAGGTCAATCTCACTTTGCAAAAGGGCGAGTTTATCGGAATTACCGGAAAGAGCGGGTCGGGGAAGTCGACGATCCTCAAAAGCATCTACCGCAGCTATTTGCCGGGGGAAGGCAGCATCGTGTATGATTCGCTCGCCTTCGGACCGCTTAACCTCTTTACCGCCACCGAACGCCAAATCCTGTACTTGCGAAAATACGAGATCGGATACATTTCGCAATTCCTGCGGGTGATACCGCGCACGACCGCGTTCGATATCGTGCGAAACAGCGTACTCGAAACGGATGCGGACGACGCTCGCGCGCAACAAGAGACCGAGGCGATTCTCTCACATTTCGAACTCGACCGCGGCCTTTGGGACAGCTATCCCGTGAACTTCTCGGGCGGCGAAAAGCTACGGCTCGGGATTGCCGCCGCGATGGTCAAGAAACCGAGGCTTCTCTTATTGGATGAGCCGACCGCTTCTTTGGACCAAGCGAGTAAGCTGCGCGTGCGCGAATTGATCGAAAAACTGAAAAACGAAGGCACCACTATGCTCGGGATCTTCCACGACCTTGAGTTCATGGAAGGCTTATGCGACCGAGAGTACAATATGGAATCCGGCGGGATTCTACAAAAACCCTAATTAGGAGGAATACAAAATGAAGAAATTCTTTAAGACCGCTCTCGCGGTAACGACAGCAGCCCTTCTCTTTACCGCTTGCGGCCCGGCTGCAAGCACGACGACAACCGAAGCCGCAGGTGGCAGTGAAGCGGCAAGCGGCGAAATGAAGACCTATATCCTGGCGAATCTTCCGAATGACGCAGGAAAACTCAGCGAAGCAACCCAAGCGGTTGTAGACGAGATGAATATCGCGCTGAAGCCCCACAACGCGAAAGTCGAAGCGATCGTAGCGGACGACTACTCGGTAGTAGCGGAGTCGATCCTCGCAGGAACCGCCAATATCGGAACCCCTTCCGGCGCGACCTATGTAAAGGCGCACTTGGAAAATCCGAATGTCATCCCGATGTTTGCAGCCGCTCCGGGTGGCGACTTCTCGAAATCCGGGTACCCGGCGTATATCGCAACGAAAGTCGAGAATGCAAAAGACTTTGCCGGAATGGATGAAACCCAAGCTCTCCTTTCCCTTAAGGGCAAGCCGTTCTCTTTCGTATCGGCAACCTCCACTTCCGGAAGACTCGTACCGACACAATCGTTCTGGGAAGCTTTCGGACCAGAAGGATCGAAAGAAGTCACCCAAAAGTCGCAAATTTTTGAAAACACCAACGCCGACGGCGGCATCTTCTCCGAAGTTCAGTATGCAGGTACGCACCCTGCCAATGTCGACTTGATCCTGAGCGGCAAGGTCTATGCAGGCGCATTCTGCTGCGACTACGCCGGCGACAAATTCGACCAGTTCCACATCATCAAAGAAGAAATGGTTCCGAACGGACCGTATTGGGTGAACAAAGACTATATGGAACAAGAGCATATCGACGCGCTGATCGCACACTTTACCGCACTCACACCGGAGACTGCTGTGGAAGGAATGTTCATCGAGGGCGAGAGCTCGGGCGATGAAACCCTCACCGTAGAAGATCGTTGGACGCAAGTAAATCCGGAAGACTACAATTTCCTGGAGAAAATGTACGAAGGCGAATAAGGAGCACACCTATGTCAAATGTCGTATTAAACGTCGACAAGCTGAATAAGAGCTACGGGGAAACCCAAGTCTTGTTCAATTGCTCATTCGACGTAAAAGAAGGCGAACTGGTTTCGATCATCGGACCCAGCGGCGCCGGAAAATCGACACTGCTTCGCTGCATCAATCGCATGACCGAGCCGAATTCCGGCTCGGTTGTCGAATTTGAGGGCGAAAATGTAGTCGATTTTGATAAAAAGAAACTGCGCGAAACGAGAAAGCGCATCGGGATGATCTTTCAGCACTACAATCTCGTGTACCGACTCACCGCGATGGAAAATGTACTGCACGGAAGATTGGGGAATTACTCGACACTCAAAGGTGCGCTCTCCCTCTACAACGAAGAAGATGTGCAAAAGGCAAACGACATCCTCCATATGCTCGGCTTGGATGAAAGAAAGTTCTTCAAGTGCTCGCAGCTTTCCGGCGGACAAAAGCAGCGCGTCGGGATCGCGCGAGCCCTCATCCAAGACCCGATGCTGATCCTTTGCGACGAGCCGATCTCTTCGCTCGACCCGCAATCCTCGAAAGTCATCATGGAATATTTGCGAAAGATCAAGACGGAGTTGGAGATCCCTTGCCTGGTGAATCTGCATCAGGTCGAGATCGCAAAAAACTACTCCGACCGAATTATCGGCATGTACGAGGGGCGCATCGTCTTTAACGGCCCGCCTGAGGAACTGACCGACAGTCAGCTGGAAGTCATTTACGGAGCGAAGATCGATGAAATTCTTGCCTAAAGACCGTAAGATCACGCCAATCGAGACCCCGAAGCATTTCTTCTCAAACAAAAGAAAAAACGCCGTCTTAGTCTTGGCGATTCTCTTTACGCTCACGATGGTAGCCGGTCGGTTGATCGACTTTCAGTTCTTGGGGATCTTCACGGGTGCCGGAAAGGCGATTACCCGCTTCACGGAGCTCTATTTACCACCCGAAGTAAAAGACTTTTCGAAGCTTGTAGACGGAATTTGGGTGACCTTTTTGCTGAGTGTCGCCGCGGGCACGATCGGCTCCGTACTGGCTTATCTCGCCGCTCTCACCATGAGCGTAAAAACCGGCAAGAATCCCGTCATTGCGAATCTCATGCGAACGATCGTCACTTTTATTCGTAATATCCCCGTCGCGATCTTCGCGATCTTGCTTCTGACCGCCTTTTGGTTTGGAGAATTTCTGGCTCTCATCGTTATGATATTGGGTACCTTCGGCTTTAACGCGCGGTTATTTGCCGATATGATCGACGAGACCAACGCGCATTCGATCGAAGCGCTCGAGGCCGTCGGCGCAAACGGCTGGCAGATCATCACGCAGTCGGTCATCCCCGAAACCCTCCCCGCCATCATCTCGTGGACGCTGTACGCGATCGAGACGAATATCCGCGATTCCACGGTAATCGGGATGCTCGCAGGCGGCGGTGCCGGGCATTTGATCGGCATATTCAAAGAATTCAGACGTTTTCAAGAGCTGACCGTCATCGTCGCGATGATCGTGATCTTGATTGTGTCTTTTGACTTGCTCTCCGGCTATATAAGAAAGAGGTTGATGGCATGACGGAAAAATCAATCGCACTCCGCGGGTCCTTTAAGGATCGACGCGGCGTACAAATGAAGCGGAACCGCTTTAATCGCCCCAAACTGAACGAAGCGAACTCCACCGATCGATTGATCTGGATGATTATCGCGATCGCCCTTACCCTTACGGTCTACACGGTCTTCTTTCGCATCGAATACAAATGGGAGTTGTTCTCCGGTGAAAGGGCCGCAGCACTTGCGACGAACTTCTTTCGAGTCGACCTCGTGCCCACAGCCACGAAAATCCAGATGGCGCTTAGCCTCTTAAATACGCTCGCGCTCAGCTTGATCTCGACCATCGTCGGTTTCTTCGGCGGGATCGTTCTGGGGCTTTTCGCAGCGCGAAACATCTCAAACGAAAAGGTCGCCTCGGCGATCTATGCGATGGCGGGCTTTTTCCGAGCGGTCCCCACCATCATCTGGGTATTAATCTTTGTATCCGGATACGGACTCTCCGCCACGACTGCTGTGGTTGGGATGTTCTTCCACACATTGGCCTTTTTTATCAAGTCCTTCGCGGAATCCTTTGAAGAGGTCGACCACGCGACGATCGAAGCGCTGATGGCTTCCGGTGCCACATGGGGGCAAGTCGTATTTGGCGCAGTTATCCCATCTGCGGTCACAAAGATCATCAGCTGGGCTGCGATCCGCTACGAACAAAACTTTGCAACCGCCGTCATCATCGGGCCTGCAGTTGGGGTTCCCGGCACGATCGGAACGGAGATCAACGCGGCGACCCGAATGGGCGATTACGCCACGCAGGGCTTCGGCGTCCTTCTCATCATCTTGACGGCGCTCGTGATGGAGACCATCATCAACCGAATTCGAAGAAATACACTGGAGTAATCAAATGAAAGCCGACTTACACATGCATTCAACCCGATCGGACGGTTCCGACACGCCGGAAGAATTGTTTCAAATGGCTTCGGAAAACGGGATCGAAGCCATCGCGATCACCGATCACGACACGCTTGCGGGCATCGAGGAAAATATGCTGCTCTCCCAAAAGTGGGGGGTTCACTATATCCCGGCGGTCGAGGTGAGCGCGTATGACCCCGTGAGCCAAAAGAAATGCCATATCGTGGGTCTGTTTGTGGAGCCGGGGCATGTGGAATTTGACCGCATGATCGAGAAAACCACGACCGAGCGCCACGAGATCGCGCACAAACAAGTGCAGATGCTTTCAAAGCTGGGTTTCGATATCCACGATGCCGATTTTCGCGCGAAGCGCGGCGCACACGGCTATTACAAGCAGCATATTATGCAAGTACTGATCGAAAAGGGCTATACGGACGAGCTTTTCGGAGATTTTTATCGGCGCTATTTTAAGGACGACGGCCCGCTGAATATTTCCGTAGACTATCCCGATGCGAAAGATGCGGTGCGGCTCTTAGCCGAGATGGGGGCTCTCCCCGTTCTCGCGCACCCGCTCCAATACGGCAATATGAAATACCTCGGCACGTTGATCGAGGCGGGTCTTAAGGGGATCGAGGTTTGCTATCCTTCTTGCAGCGCGGCCGAGCATCAGCAGTTAAAACAAGTCGCCAAAGATCATCGCCTATTCGCGTCCGGCGGCAGCGACCATCACGGAATCTACACGGACGAACCCTTCGAAACTTTCGTCGGGTATTCCACGGTCGAGTTGCCAGAGGAAATCTTGGAACGGATTGTGTAAAGAAATGACTTCGTCGGACTCTAATTGATTGCAAAGTCCGTTCAGTCGAGCCCGGTATACCCCTTTCGGCACGCTCACGGACCGCTCGGCCAAGATATGGCCTCAAGGGGTAAACCGGGCTCTCCTTCACTCCATCTCGAAAATAGCTTTGTCTATAGTAACATCGTCGTTATTTCACATCCGTCGTAACGAGCCGGACGGTGACCGATTGGGAAATTTTTAGTATAATCAATGCAGTAAGGAGGTGTGCTCATGTTTTTATTGATAGGAGCAGGCCCGAAGGTGAAGGAGATCGGCGAAGGGCAGATGATGATCTGCCCGGGTTGTGGCCGATTTTCCCGCATGATCCCTTTTGTACAAAAGCAGGAGCTCCGGCTCTTCTTCATACCGATATTCCGCTTCTCCCCAAAGTACTTTGTACAATCCTCTTGCTGCGGCGAGACCTTTCGATTGGATCCGGCTCTCGGCCGGGAGATCGAGAGAGGCGAACCGGTCACGATCGACGAAAGCGATATTCAGTCCGACACGAGCTACTCGCATACCTGTCCGCAATGCGGAAGCGCTGTAGAGCCTACGCACCGCTTCTGCCCCCACTGCGGAAAAACCCTATAAGGAGTCCGCATGAAAACAGCCATCATCTATACTTCGTATCACCGAAAAAACACCGTGAAACTCGCCGATACCTTTACGGCCGCTTTCGATGCCGACGAATTCCCGCTTTTGACAAGTGCGGCTACTCCCGACACAGCCGAATATGACCTTTTGGGGATCGGTTCCGGCGTATACAAATGGAAATTCCACGAAAAGCTCTTGCTTTGGATCAGCAACCTTCCTGAAGGCGAAGGGAGGCCTGTGTTTCTCTTTTCGACCAGCGCATTTAACAATGCAAAGTTTCACGACGAGCCAAAGAAGCTCTTGGAAGACACAGGGTACGAGGTGATCGGAGACTTTCACTGCAAAGGAAGCTCGCACTTCCTGCCGGCATTTCTTTTGGGCGGGATGGCGAAAGACCGCCCCAACGCGAGCGATCTCGAAGCCGCCAACCGCTTTGCGGATCGAATCCGGCAGAGAATGGAGCACCGCAAGCCATTGTAATCAATCCGACTTTCCGCGACCTCTTACATCGATACAAGAGGTCGCACATAAAAACCGCGAAAGACTTTGCCGTCTTTCGCGGTTTTCTTATGCGCTCTCCTTCTGGCCTGCGGTTTGGGAGCGGATCATTTCTTCGTATAGCCCGCCCAACCGAACGAGTTCGTCATGGGTTCCGCTTTCTGCGATGCGACCGGCTTGCAACACGAAGATTCGGTCTGCGTCTCGGATCGTCGAAAGCCGATGCGCGATAATCAGCGTCGTGCGCCCTTCGGTGAGGGTCTTCATCCCCCTTTGGATCAGGCTTTCCGTCTGCGAGTCGATATTGGCGGTCGCCTCGTCCAATACGAGGATCTTCGGGTCGCGTACGATCGCGCGAGCGAAGGATACGAGCTGCCGCTCACCCGCCGAGAGCGAGCCGCCTTTTTCCGTAAGCACCGTGTCGATCCCGGCGGAGAGGCCCGCCAAAAGCGGCTCCCCTCCTACATCGGCGAGTGCTTGCGCGGCCTTTTCTTTCGAGACGGATCGATCATACAGCGTGATATTGTCGTAGAGCGAGCCTGAGAAGATAAACGGATCCTGCAACACGATCGCCATCGACTCTCTGGACGCTTTGTGGCTAAGTGACTTCATATCCCGCTCCCCGACAAGCACGGCGCCCGTGCCCGGGTCGTAGTATCGGAGCAAGAGATTCATTATCGTGGTCTTCCCCGAGCCCGTCTGCCCGACAAAAGCTGCGGTCGTCCCTTCCGGTACGAAGAAGCTGACGTCTCGAAGTACGGGCTCTTCCTTTTTGTACGAAAAGTTCACCGCATCGAAACGCACGGAAGAGCCATTGGCCGAAGCCGCCTCTCCTCCCTCCCGCACGGGTTCTCGCTCGAGCATACTCAGGACATTGTCGACCGCGCTGTTTGCGCGTTCGAGCTCGCCCAGTCGCTGAAACGCGTTTTGCGCTTGATTGAAGATCTTCATCATATAGTCTACGAAAATATAGGCGAGCCCGATCGAAACGGGAAACTGCCCCGTGATCGACCCGTAGCCGAAGTACAGGAGGATTGCGCCTAAACTCACATACTGCAAGGTCGCCGTCATATTGTACGAGCTGTACGATTCGAGCCGCACCATATTCATACCTTGCTTTTGGATCTCGCGATTCACTTCGTCGAATTCACGGTAGGTGTCTTCTTCCCGGTTGAATGCGCGGATGATCTCCATCCCTTGAATATTCTCGTTGAGCCCGGCGTTTAGGTCGCTGATGGCGCTTCGGTAGTCCCGATTGTAGCGAGACGACTTTTTGCGGTAGTCGATCACGACCACGATCAGAATCGGCAGCGGAATCAGCGCGATCAAAAAGAGATTCGGGTCTAAGAAAAGCAGGGCTCCGTATACGCCGACCCCATAGATCGCGGCGTTTAGAAGCTGCGCCAACACCACCTGATACAACACCTTTACGTCATTCGTGTCGGTCGTGATTCGAGAGACGATCTTTCCCGCCGGTAGTGAGTCGAAGTACGAGATCGGGAATCGCTGCACGCGCGCAAAGAGATCTTCTTGCATGAGCATCGCGATTCGATTCGCAGTGCTTTGGAAATAATACATCGAGACGAAACGCAATCCGCCCGAAAGGAGGATGACCGCGCCGTAGAGGACGAGGATCCGGATGTAGCGCGGAATATCTCTCGCACCGACCCCTTGCACGAGCTCTTCGTTTAAGATGATCCCGATCAAATACGGGCCGATCAGATCCGCTACGACCGCGACTCCGGTAAACAACAGCCCCAGTGCAAAGATATTTCGCACCCGCTTCGTATAGCCGATCAGCAAGCGCGTTCGTTTCTTTTGATTCGCGTTATTCTGCATGGCGGTCCCTCTCGAGCTGTTGATAGTCGTATTGCTCCCGATACCAGCCGGACGCGGCATAGAGCGACTCGTGGTCGCCCGATTCCACGATACGCCCGTCGTCGAGCACGAGGATCAAGTCCGCATGCGAAACGGCGGAGAGCCTGTGGGCTACGATAAAGGTCGTCTTTCCTTTTCTTTCTCTTCTGATATTTTCGATGATCTTCGCTTCGGTATTTGCGTCTACAGCGGATAGGCTGTCGTCGAAGATCAAAAGGTCGGGTTCGCCGATCATCGCCCGCGCGATCGAAATCCGCTGCTTTTGCCCGCCGGAAAGTGCGATCCCCTTTTCACCGGCCAGCGTGTCGAGACCGTCGGGCAATTGCGCGAGATCTTTTTCAAAGTCCGCGTCTCGAACCGCGCGCAAAACGGCCGCCTTATTCGCGGACCGATCTCCGAATGCGATATTCTCTTCGATCGTCTTGGAAAACAGCACGTGCTGTTGCGGCACATACCCGATCTTTTCCCGCACGCTTTCCCCGCTGTACGCTTCGATTGGATGCTCGCCTAAAAATAGGCTGTTTGCAGGCAGCGGATATTGGTGCATGAGCTGCCGCACCAGGGTCGTCTTCCCCGAGCCGATCTTGCCTGTCACCCCGATCGTCTGCCCGGCCGGAAGCGTAAAGCTGATCTCTTTCAGCACGGGAGCCTCCGAAGTCGGGTAGGAAAAGGTGAAGTTTCGAAACTCGATGTCGCCACCGCCGGTATAACGGAGTGCATCAGGCGGATCCGTAACTTCTTCCTCGTAGCGAAGCACCTCGTCGATCCGGTCCATCGAGGCATTCGCCTGCTCGGTCACATTGATATACTCACCCAATGCGAACATCGGCCATACCATCATACTCAAATAAATCGTAAAGGAGATCAGCTGCCCGGTCGTCAGCTGATCTTGCCCGATCAGATACGCACCGAATGCCAGTGCGATCACAAAGCTGATTCCCGGTATGATCCGCACCGCCGGCGTATAAAGGGCGTTCAACACGGAAACCCGCATGTTCTGCTTGTACAGATGCTCGGCGGAGTCGTGGAAGCGCTCTTTTTCGTTCTCTTCCCGATTGTACGCGCGCACGATCCGCACACCCGACACATTTTCCAGCACCGAATCGTTCATCGAGTCAAACGCTTCTTTTGCCTTCTCATATTCCTCATACAGCCTCTTCCCGATTTCCTTTGTAAAGAGGATTAGAAGCGGGAGCGGCAGGATTGAAAAGAAGGTCAGCGACCAAGAGGTCGTAAACCCCATCATGAGGATCAGCGCAATCGGATACGCGATCGCATCAAATAGCGCCATGATGCCGAAACCCGCGAAATCGATCAATGCGCGCACGTCGTTCGTGCTCTTTCCCATGAGGCTTCCGGTCGAGTTCTTCTCGAAAAAGATCGGAGACTGCGCGAGGAACTTTCGCATCAACCGCGCTCGCGTCTCATATCCGATCCGCTCGGCTCTACCGAACAAAAGCACACTCCAAAAATAGCTCAACACATAAGTCCCCACGACCGCCGCCGCGAGCAACCAAAGCATGCGGTACAAATACGGCAAGTCGATCTGCTTTTGCATGACCAAGTCCGCCAAATGCCCCGTCAAATACGGCGGCACAAGCACCACAAAATTATTTACGATAACCAACACAATCGCAACCGCATACGGCAGCTTTTGCGTCCTAAAAAACCACTGTAATTTCGGAAAAATTCGAAACATAAATCCTCCAAGCGCACGCACAAACGCCGCCGGTTATTTTAAGCACCTATATTTGCAAGCTACAGCCTCTGTTGTACGGAGGAAAGGACACCGAAGCCGTTTTCGTCGGACCCCGCCGCCGCAGTCGCGACGAACTGCAACAAACTGCGTTCATAAGCCCTACTACAAACACAAGGTCGCAAAGGATTATACCCTTGCGACCCCCGTTTCCCTCGCTGCCTTCGCAACCGCAAGCGCCACAGCCGGACACACGGCAGGATCAAACGCCTCGGGGATGATGTAATCCGCAGAAAGCCGATCCGCAGAAACCAGCCCTGCGATCGCATGCGCCGCAGCCACCTTCATTTCTTCGTTGATATCCGACGCTCGCACATCAAAAGCCCCCCGGAATACGCCCGGAAAAGCCAATACATTGTTGATCTGATTCGGAAAATCCGAACGCCCCGTCGCAACGACCCGGGCGCCGTTCGCCTTCGCCTCTTCAGGGAAAATCTCCGGAGTCGGATTCGCACAAGCGAACACGACCGCATCTTTCGCCATGCTCCGAACCATCTCTCCCGTGACCGTCCCCGGAGCGCTCACCCCGATCAACACATCCGCACTGGGAAGCACCTCCGCCAACAAACCTGTCTTTCTCGCGCGATTCGTACGCGTTGCGATCTCCGCTTTCACGGGATTCATGCCCTCCGAGCGCCCTTCGAATAGCGCGCCACGCGAGTCGCAGATCGTAAGATCCAAAACGCCCGCCGACAGCAATAGATTGCTAATCGCAATCGAAGCCGCACCCGCCCCGTTTACGACGACGGAAATATTCGACAGTTCTTTCCCGACGACGCGAAGTGCGTTCAAGAGCCCCGCCAGCGTGACAATCGCAGTGCCGTGTTGGTCGTCGTGAAAGATCGGGATATCGCAAGTTTCTTTCAGCTTCTTTTCGATCTCGAAGCAGCGCGGTGCCGAAATATCCTCCAGATTCACCCCGCCGAAGCTTCCGGCAAGGAGAGAAATCGTGCGTACGATCTCGTCCACTTCTTTTGAGCGTATGCAAAGCGGGAAGGCGTCGACATCGCCGAACGCCTTAAACAGCGCGCACTTTCCCTCCATCACGGGCATGGCAGCTTCCGGCCCGATGTCCCCCAAGCCCAGCACCGCCGATCCGTCGGTCACCACCAAGCAGAGATTGTGTCTTCTCGTAAGCGAATACGAGAGGTTGATATCCTTTTGAATCTCCAAGCAAGGCTGGGCGACACCCGGCGTATAAGCCAGGGAGAGCTCTTCCTTCCCCGTGACGGGAACGGTTGCGATCACCTCGATCTTGCCCTTCCATTCTTTATGCTTTTCGAGCGACCATGCGCCGTAGTCTTTCTTGTTTTCCATTCGATCCTCCGATCCGTTACGGTTGATTTTTCTTGTAGAACCAGTGCTTCAGCAGTTCACCGGAAAATAGATAAAGTGCGACCATGCCGAAGATCATGGCGATCATCGTCGGGGGCAGCAGGGTGAAGTGCAGCATGCCGCCTAACGGGGTATAGGGAAGTGCCAGGGTCGCGACGATCACGCTTAGGGTCGCGATCAGCATGCCTTTGGCGGGGCGACTCTTTGTGAATCTTCTTTGCGTACGCATCACAAATACGATGCAGCACGCCGAGATGATGGATTCCGTAAACCATCCCGTTTGAAAAAGCGATTCGTTGGCCTTGAAGATAAAGAGCAGCATCCCGAAGGTCAGGTAGTCAAATACGGAGCTTAAAAGCCCGAATACGAGCATAAATTTCTTGATAAACGCAATATTCCAGCGATGCGGGCGCATGAGCATCTCTTCGTCCACATTGTCTTTTGCGATTTGCATTTCGGGAAAGTCGGTCATCAGATTGGTGAGGAGGATTTGCGTCGGCATGAGCGGCAAGAACGGCAAAAACAGCGAGGCGCCCGCCATGCTGAACATATTGCCAAAGTTGGCTGAGGTGGCCATGAAGACATACTTCATGGTGTTGGCAAAGGTCTTGCGCCCCTCCCGGACACCCTTTATGAGCACCCCCAAATCCTGCGCCATGAGCACGATGGCGGCGGCGTCCTTGGCCACGTCTGCTGCCGTATCAACGGAAATGCCCACATCAGCCGCGCTTAAGGCGGAGGCGTCGTTGATGCCGTCCCCCATGTAGCCCACCACCTGG
>CAZFWK010000017.1:0-18351 GCA_964522555.1 uncultured Peptoniphilaceae bacterium
TGAAACGATTTTCCTTTGTATTACTGGTAATCGCACTTTTTCTTTTGCCAATGCACTCGCCGGTGCACCATTGGTCGTCAATCAATCCGGTACGATGCTCCTGGTAAATGCGCCGGTTGACGCGTCTGGGATCGCACTTGGTGGTGAAAGCAGCGTTCCGGGGTCACCCTCTGCTCGCATTTCCGGCTCGAACCGCTACCAGACGGCTGTCGAGATCGCGAAGAGTTTTGCGGATCCGTCCAATACCGTCGTGCTGGTGGACGGCACCAACTACCCGGACGCACTTTCCGCTTCCGGCTATGCAGACGAGAACAACGCTGTGGTTCTCCTCACGAATCCCAAGAGCTTGAGCGCTGAAACGAAGGCGTATTTACAAGAAAAGAAAATTGCAAAGGTCGTAATCATCGGCGGCACCAATTCTGTTTCGGAAGAAGTGGCGGAGGCCGTTCGTAAAATGAATGCACCCACACCGGCTCCTGAAGTACCGAAGCCTGCCGACCCTCTTCCCCTAGTACCGGCCCCGGTCGATCCAAAACCAGTTGATCCGAAACCGGCTGACCCAAAGCCTGTCGATCCAAAACCGGCCGATCCGAGAGATGACACACCGGCATATCGCTATGCGGGTGGAAGGATTATAGGAAATAAGAACAGTATGATTTATCATATGAAGGGTCAGAGAGACTACGAAAAAGTACATTTCGGGAATGCCGTATTTTTTGACACTGAGGCTGAGGCAAAAGCAGCCGGTTACCGAAAAGCGATGCGTTAAACACGCACCCAACTAAAAATCCCACTGCTAGGTGTTACCCGGCAGTGGGATTTTTTACTTAATTCTTGCGGCTACCTGTTGTAATATACTCGATACAACAATTGACGGCGCTTTCCGCTAAAGGAGGCGTGCATTTCCATTAGTACAATTTTTCATTAATCAATCTGCCGTAATTTGTATGATCTAGGTCGATCCGATCGTTTTTTGTCGTGTTCGAATGCTTTGCTTTATCATTTGTAAATCGAATCACGCCTTCCTCTTGCAACCGGCCCATATAAAGGACTATAATCTTATCAAATGCCCATCACAAAGTCTGTTTTTACAGTGTTGAGCGAAATTAGAATGAGGTGAACGCATGAAGACGCAAGAAATATTTGAGACAGGTCAGAATACGCTGATGGAAACCTACAAAAGGTTCCCGGTAGCATTCGTGAAGGGAGAAAATTCGACGCTATACGATTCCGATGGGAATGCGTATCTGGACTTCCTTTCCGGCATCGCCGTGTGCAATTTGGGATACAGCAACGCTGCCTATAAAAAAGCGCTCCACGATCAGGTGGATCAGATCTTGCACACTTCCAATTATTTTTGGATCGAGCCGCAAGTGGAATTGGCTAAGTTGCTTACGGAAAATTCATTCGCGGAGAAAGCTTTCTTCTGTAACTCGGGCGCGGAAGCGAACGAAGGTGCTGTAAAGCTGGCTAGACGGTATCAGTACGACCGCGGTCAAACGCAAAAAACGGAGGTCGTCGCATGCAAGGGGTCCTTCCACGGGCGTACGCTCACGACGCTTTCCATCACCGACAACGATTCCTATCGGGAAGGATTCGGCAGCATGCCTGCGGACTTCTGCTTTACGCCCTTTAACGATATCGAAGCGATCGACACCGCCATCACCGACAAAACGGCTGCGGTCATCGTCGAGCCCGTTCAAGGGGAAGGCGGCGTACATCCGGCGGATGTGGAGTACTTAAAGGCGCTTCGCAAAAAATGTGTTGAAGTCGGCGCGCTACTGATCTTCGACGAAGTGCAGTGCGGAATGGGGCGCATCGGAACACTCTTTGCTTATGAGTCCTTTGACGTTACGCCGGATATCGTTACATTAGCGAAAGCATTGGGCAACGGCGTTCCGATCGGAGCCATCCTATCTAAGGACAAAATAGCCGCCTCCTTCTCGCCCGGCAAACACGGTACGACTTTCGGCGGGAACCCGCTCGTCACGGCCGCCGCAGCTGCGACCGTAAAAGAACTGATCCGGCTTGAACTGCCCAAAAGAAGCCGAGAAATCGGCGACTACTTCCTTAAAGAACTCCAAGCGATTGTGGACGAGTTCGAAATCGCGGTGGAAGCGCGCGGCATGGGGCTTTTGCTCGGCCTCGAGATCGACCGCCCGGCAAAGCCGATCGTCGAGCGCATGCTTGATAAGGGGTATGTGATCAACACAACGGCAGACACCGTACTTCGCTTCCTTCCAACCCTGATCATCGAAAAAACGGAGATCGACCAAATGCTGGAAGCATTAATAGAAGAATTGAGAGCGGAAAAATAAGCGCGAAAAAGGCAAGCACGGGGATCCGGCTTGCCTTTTATTACAGCATTTCGATAAATGCTGCGATTCTGGTTTCGATTTGGCCGCTGTCGGTCGTCGAGTAGTCGGTTTCGAGCTTCATATACGGAACTCCGATTCCCTTGATGCGATCCTCTACTTTTGCCGCCTCCACGTTGAACGTGTGGCACGCTTGAAGTACGACTTCGATTACGCCGTCCGCCTTATAAAGCTCGACGAGATCCGCCGTGCTGTCCAGACGGTCGTCATTTGGCGACATTACCGAACAGCTGATTTTCAGATATCGATCCGAAATCGCACGCAGAATATTGTCCGCTTCCACATCTACCATAAACTGATTCGTACGCTCTCCTGCGCAATTGTCCAAACTCACGATCACCCCGCCGTTGTTTTCGATGACCATCCCGACCTTCTCGATTACCCCGCCGGTCGGGCAGCCCGTCAGGAGAATCCGTTTTGCCTCTTTGCTGACGACACTCGAGTTGTTTTTGACATTGTCTTTCATGGTTTCGACGAGCGCTTCGATGTCTTTTACATAATCTTCCGTATTCAGGTTGAAAGTTCCTTTTTGCATCGTGATCATCATCTCGGTGCCGGTCATCGGCGGAGGAGACAGCTGCATGAGTTGATACATCTCGCAAGTAGCCGAACGAAGACGATTGAACAGCTTTGCGGATTCTCGCAATTTTTCGTCCGTGATCTCCACATTCATTTTCTTTTCGATGAACTCTACAAACAATTTGATCTCTTCATACCAAATGTCGTAAGAATAAGAGCGATTTTGCGCTTGCGGAAGTTGGAGTACATAGGTCTCTTTCAAGTCGTTTAACAGCTCAAACATTTTCTTTTTTCCGTCGCAGGTCGTCTCCCCTACGATAAAATCGGAAAAATAGGTATAGGGGCATTTTTCGGTTAGTGCAAAACCGTATGTAGATTTTATTAGGGGACAGAGGTTTTTGGGTAACACGCTCTCCGCATCGGCGATAGTCTCCTCCGAAGTGCCGCACAGTGCTACGCCCGAAATGCCGGCTGCATGCATGACTTCAAGCGGAGTGTACGAGCAAAGATACCCCGCGATATGCCCGCCGTTTTCTTTGTACTCTTTCGCGGTGATAAAGCCCTGCTTTCGCAAGTCTTCGAATTCTTCAAACTTTTTCGGTAAGTCGATATGGATCATAATACTTCCTTTCTTTTTTGGTCCTGTACTATAAACATAGTAAAGAACACAAACATTGTCAAACAAATAATATTCATGATGTTATCAATTATTTTTATCTTGCAGTCGACCACTTCCCGTCATTCGCTGTGATCTGCTATGGATTTTGGGTATATACAAAGAATACTTTTTAGGAGGTAAACTATGAAAACAATTAAACGATTTTGGGTTTTGCCGATTCTGGCATTGTCACTATTCTTCACCGCTTGCGGAATGACCACAAGTGAAAGTACAACAAGTGCAGAAACGCAAACGAGCAGCGAATCCGTTTCCGACAAGAAAGAATTTACCGTAGCGGAACTCGCCGAATTTGACGGAAAAGACGGAAGACCCGCTTATGTTGCCGTCGACAAGGTCGTCTACGACGTAACCGACTCTAAAGCCTGGAAAGACGGTGCCCACAATGGCTTTGAAGCCGGAAAAGACCTCACGGATGGCATCAAAAACGACTCCCCTCACGGAGTCTCGAAGCTTGGAAATGTTCCGGAGATCGGAACCCTCATCCCGTAAGGAGGCCCTATGAATTATGCTCTACTCGGGTGGCTCAATGTGATCCTGGTGGCGATCTTGCTGTCGCCATTCATTCTCACAAGGCTGAATCGTTCGTTCATCAAAACGAAAAACCCGACCTTTCAATCCACGGTAAAATTCTTGCGAAAGCTTCACAAGCCCTTGGGAGCCGCGCTTCTGCTCGTTACTCTCATCCACGGTTGGATGGCATTGGGCGGACTCCGACTCCACACCGGTACGCTGTTGTTCCTATCGTTTCTGGTAGCGGGACTATTGGGATTTGCCTTCCACGCCACAAAAAAGCCGGCGCTTTTTAAATGGCACAGGAGACTCCTCTGGCTTTCAACCGCGCTATTGGCACTCCACCTGCTCTTTCCCGGAGCGATCTACTATCTGTTCAACTCATAAACTCAAAATACCGAGCCGGAAAACTCCGACTCGGTATTTTTTATGCGAGTCGATCCACTCTGGACTTTGACCGTTTCCGCATGACGGGAAAATCCAACGTTTGATCTTACGCACGAAAAAAGCAGCCGGGTTACGACTGCTTTTTTGTGCTTGTTACAATAAATTATTGCTCGATGGTGTAGCCGCTTTTTTCTAAGTGCTGAAGAGCGGGTGCCAAGTCATCTTGTTTTACGAAGATATAATCCGTATCGTAAGTAGAAACAGCAAATATGCTGATCAGGTTTTCTGCCAGAACGGAGGAAATGCTTGAATAAATCCCGACAACGGAAAAATCGAAGTCATCTTTCAATCGGAAGGCTCTCCATCCGACTTCTTGTTCCAGGGTTCCGGTCGGCACATCTCGGCTCGGGCAAACCAGGGAAATCTCTTTATCCGTCTTTGCAACAAAAACAAACTCCCCTGACATGTCTACCATTCTTGTGCTGCTCAGCTTGCAGAAGCTGAAATTTTGATCCAATACTTCGATTACCATACTAATATTCCTTTCTCAATACATATGAGTTTTTCTACTATACTATACCTTTTTTTTCGGTGTTTGGTCAATCCTTTTTAGCACAAGTATGCGTTTAATTACAGAAATTAATAAGGAGTGCACGATACTAATATCGCTTGAAATCGAATCGCAAATGTATTATCTTTCATCTTTAGGAAGTGATTGGTATCGTGTCTGTAAATCAACGATTGTCGTGCGAAGTTGCTCTACCAAGGACTCAGGCGAGAGCACCGTAACGCCGGTGCCATACTGCAGCGCCCAGTGAAACATCGCTTGCTCGTTGACCGTCACAGTCACAACCACATCATCGCCATGTCTTTTGACCCGCACACCGGTACCGAACCAGTCCATGATCTGTTGCATAAAACGAAGGGGCGCTCGGAAACTGCACTCGACGCTCTCTCCTGAAAACATGTAGATATGCTCCGCCATATGCTTGGGAAGGGCAAGTCCTTCTTGATAGCCTTCGATTTCCTTGATCGGCCGCACGGCGCTTTTCAGCATATTGATTTCCTTCATGCGATCCACGCGGTAGTGGGCGATGCCCTCGTACCCTTCCAAGTTGCAGATCACATAATACCAACCGTTGGCAGCGACCACCCGATACGGATTGATCGTATAGATTCGGGATTCGCCGTCTTTTCTTCTCGGTCGCGGCCTACGATTTGCACCGTATTCGAGATACTGAAACGAAACTTGTTTCTTTTTTTCGATCGCTTCGGAGAGAACTTCGAGCGTAAGAAAAAATTGCGGGTTCACATTGGACCCCTGTCCAACCGACTTCATATTTTTATACGCGGAGCGGTACTGGCCGGATGCAAGCCCTTCGATCTTTTCGATCAGGTCTTTTAGCTGATTCTTCGGAATATTTCGCGAGAAGTACAATCCGTCGATCAAATACTTGATCTCGATATCTTCGAATTCGGGCACCAAATACCAGTTGGAGATGACGGTTTGCATCGTACCGTGTCCGGTGATCCGCTCTCTTTCCCCATATTCCACCGGAATTCCGAATTCCTGCATCTTTAGCAAATTTTCTTTTACCGTTCTCCGGTCCACTTCGACGCCGTATTCGGCTTTCAAATAGCGCATGAGTTTTTGCACCGTGATCCTACGGCTCGGATCGGTGTAGCGTTTCAGTAGCGAATGCAATTGTAAAACTAACACGAGAACCCCCTCATATTTGCACCTTTTCCCAAATTCGGTCCTTTCGCATACGATAAACGGAGGTGAACCCAGCTTCTTTGGCATACTGAATGGCTTCTTCCCACCCATCCGTAAGGCCATCCGTTTGGTGCGCATCTGCTTGGATCGTGATTCGAGCGCCGTTTCGCCGTAGCCACTTCATCCATTCCCGATCGGGATATGGGGTCTTGAGCCCTGCGCGAACTTGCCCCCCGAAATTCACTTCAAATACCAAATCAGGGCGCGCGGACAGAATTCGTTGCAATGCGCTTTCTGCGATTCTTTTATAGGCGGGGTCCCCTTCCGGAAAGTATCGATCCCCGAAATTTCTTTTTCGAAGCAAATCGAAATGCCCGACAATATCCACTTCCGGGCGCAACACGCACTCCACAACCGCATCGTAATAGCGCTTGACCGCCTCTTCCCAATCGCCGTCAAACCCTTCTCGGATCATCGCGGCGAACTCTTCCTCTGTGTCGTCGACCGCCCAGTGAATGCCTTTTGCATACAATTGGTGCACCGATCCGATCATATAGTCGTAGCGGGAAAAGGGAACAAAGCCTCTCGGCGTGTCGAGATCCCACTCTAGCCCGATCAGGATTTCGATCTCCTCCGCAACCTGTTCCTTTTTCGCTTCCATCTCTTCCAAATACGCACGCTCCGCTTGCGCCGTCATCGCAAAATTGTTATCGAAAGAGAGCGTCGAATGAGAGGAAATGCCCAAAGTCAGATACTCTTGGCGGATCGCCTCTTCGACCATTTCATCCAGCGTATTGCGCCCGTCGCAACGGTTTGTGTGCGCGTGTAGGATGGCACGTAACGGGTTCATTGCAGCGTTTCCTGCTTCACTTTCACATCCACCACTTCTCTGGATGCGAGCTCTTGTTCGATATCCTCGAGTGAAATGCCCATATGGATCATCAATACCGTGATATGGTACAAAAGGTCTGCGATTTCAAACACGGTTTCTTGTTTGTCTTCCGCCTTCCCCGCGATGATTACCTCGGTGCATTCTTCCCCGATTTTCTTTAAAATTTTGTCGGTACCTTTTTCGAAAAGGTAAGTCGTATACGATCCTTCTTTTTTCTCAAGCTTCCTTCCAACCAGCTTGTCGTAAAGCCCTTGATACGAAAACTCGTGCTTCGTTTCTCCGAAAATTTCGTTAAAGAAGCAGCTGTGCGCCCCCGTGTGACAAGCCACACCGGTTTGCTCGACTTCGATTAACAGCGTATCGCGGTCACAATCCGTTCGAATGGAGCGGATCTTTTGCACATGCCCGGACTCCTCGCCTTTTCGCCAAAGCCTTCCCTTGCTTCGGCTGAAAAAGCAGGTATAGCCTTCTTCCATGCTGAGCTTGAGGCTCGCATCGTTCATATATGCGAGCATCAGCACTTTTCCAGTCGATGCCTCTTGAATGATCGCGGGGATCAGCCCGCTTTGGTCGTACTGTAGATCCATCATATCTCTCCTATTTTTGCAGCCGCCAGCGCTTGGCTCAACGTAAGTTTTCCTTCGTACATGGCTTTTCCTAAGATGGCGCCGTCCATCCCGATTTTCGAAAGCGCCTCGATCTCGTCGGCCGTGGTCAAGCCGCCCGATGCGATCAATTGCACTGCACGATTTTCTCTTCCCAAGGCATCCGCGAGTTTCACATATGCGTCGTAATCCACGCCTTGCAGCATGCCGTCTCGGCTGATTTCCGTGTAGATGATCGCGCCGATTCCGTCAGAAGCGAGCTGTTTGCAAAACTCGACGGCATCCTTGTCCGTGTCTTCCTTCCAACCGCGAACCGACAGCTTTCCGTTTCGCACATCAACTCCGACAGCGATCTTCGTCCCGTACGTTCGGATGGCTTCCGCTAAAAACGCCGGGTCTTCCAATGCCGCCGTGCCGAGGATCACCCGCTGCACGCCGCTTTCGATTAGGGTACGCACGGTATCCAGATTGCGAATCCCGCCTCCGACCTCGATAAAAAGCGATGTGTTCTCTCGAATCGCTTGAAGCAAGTCCGCATGCGCAGGCACACCGGATCTCGCGCCCTCCAAGTCAACCACGTGTAGATGCGTGGCTCCAGTGGTTTCAAACTCCTTCGCCAAAGACACCGGGTCTTCCGAATAGACGGTGACTTGTTCGTAATCTCCTTTGATCAGTCGGACCGCCTTATGATGCAACAAGTCGATCGCAGGGTAAATTTGCATACTTTCTCCTTATAAGGTTCCTTTGGTGCTGAGAGGCGTCGCTTCTCCGGTGTATCGAATCGCCCCTTTCAGTGCATGGGCAAACGCCTTAAAGCAAGCCTCGGCGATATGGTGCGAGTTGGTGCCGGCGAGCTTCTTGATATGAAGCGTCATCTCGGACTTTCGCACGAGCGCCGTAAAAAATTCTTCCACCAGCTCGATGTCGAAGCTGCCGACTCGATTGGTCCGATACTCGACCTCGTAATTCAGGCAAGCGCGACCACTGAGGTCGAGCGCACACAAGATTAGCGACTCGTCCATCGGCAGGATCATATTGCCGTAGCGCGCGATACCGGCTTTATCGGAAAGCGCGTCCCGCAATACGGAACCAAGCGCGATTCCGATGTCTTCCACCGTATGATGGTCGTCGATCTCGATATCCCCTATGGCTTCCACCGTGAGGTCGATCCCCGCGTGGCGCGTGAAAAGCTCGAGCATATGCGATAAAAAAGGTACCGGGCACTCGATATCCGAGATCCCCGTCCCATCCAGATCAATCTTGATATAGATTTGTGTTTCGTTTGTCTTTCTGTGAATTTCCGCGATTCTCACTATTGGCCTCCTTCTATCGTGGCGAGCCGTTGTAAAAACTCTTCCATTTGTTCGCCGGTCCCGATGGTAATGCGAATATGGGACGATAATAACGGTTGTTTAAAGTAACGAACTAAAATATCGTGTTTTCGTAACGACTGTACGATGCTTTCCGTCTTTTCAGGCGTGGCATTTGGCGGAGCGGCGAACAGAAAGTTCGCCTTCGAATCCGTGCAAGCCCAGCCTCTTTGTTCGAGTTCCGCTCTCGTTTGCTCGCGCACAGAGACGGTATCTTCCGTGCAGTTGCGAAAATAGTCCGTATCCAAAAGCGACTCCACCGCGATCTTCTCCGTGAGCCTTCCGATCGGATAGGGGTTTCTCGAGTATTGCAAGAGCTTAAGATCGGCGATCAACTCCGGGTCTCCGACTGCAAAGCCGAAGCGAAGTCCCGCAAGCCCCCGGCTTTTCGACAGGGTCTGAATCACGAGTAGATTCTCGTAACGGTCGATCAGGGGCACAGCACTCTCCGCACCGAAATCGACATACGCTTCGTCGATCACTACCACATGATCCGGGTTCGAGCGCACGATATGTTCGATCTCCTCTCTCGATAAGGCAAGCCCCGTTGGGGCATTGGGGTTTGCGATCAGTACGGTGCCGTCGTTTCGGCAATAGCCTTCGATCTCGATCGAAAAATCGTCTCTCAACGGGAGTGCTACCGCATTTGCATCGTGTACTTTGGCATACACAGGATAGAAGCCGTAGCTGATGCTCGGATAATAGATTCGCTTTCCCTGTCCGTATGCCATAAAGACCGTCGCCAATACCTCATCCGATCCCGACCCGACAAAAAACCGCTCGGCATGCGCGATGTTTTTTTGGGTCGGGAAGGTCTTTCCAAGCGCATCCGCTAAAAGTGCATAGGTCGGATCCGGGTAAAGCCTGAGCTCTTCATGCAGCTCACACTTTTGCGTTTCCAAAAGCGCGCTGATTCTAGGCGATGGCGCGAAGGGCGATTCGTTCGTATTCAGTTTCAATAATTTCGTGCGGGGCTGCTCGCCCGGCGTGTACGCCGTGAGCCCGTCCCAGTGATCGGTCAAAAAGCGGCTCATTTAATTCTCCAAGCGAACGGTTACCGCATTCGCATGCGCGGTAAGCCCTTCTTCTTCAGCAATTCGCACGATCGATGGCGCCAGCGTTTCGAACGCCTCTTTCGTAAAGTAGGTAAAGGACGATTTCTTAAGAAAGTCACTGACCGACAAAGGCGAAGAAAACCGCGCCGTACCCGAGGTCGGGAGCGTGTGGTTCGGGCCGGCCAGATAATCGCCCAGTGCTTCCGGCGTGTAGCCGCCCAGGAATACGGAGCCGGCATTCGTAATGTGCGGCAAGAGATCCATCGGCGCTTCGGTTTGCACGCTTAAGTGTTCCGGGGCCAGGTAATTGCTGATCCTTATCGCCTCATCCAAGCTCTCCGTTAGCACGATCGCTCCGTTTTGTTCGATCGCCTGTCTGCAGATTTCGCCTCTTGGCAGTGCGGCCATTTGGTTTTCCAGCTCGTACGCTACCACTTCTTTTAGCGCCGGGTCGGTCGTAAGCAAAATGCAGCGAGCATTCGGGTCGTGCTCGGCTTGCGAAAGCAGATCCGCCGCAACTGCCTTTGGGTCCGCAGTGCTGTCCGCAATCACGAGGATCTCGGAAGGTCCCGCGATCATATCGATGTCGACCGCACCGAACACGAGTCTCTTTGCCGTGGCTACATAGCGGTTCCCCGGACCCGTGATTTTGTCGACCTTTTGCACGGATTCCGTCCCGTAGGCAAGCGCCGCGATCGCTTGGGCGCCGCCCGATAGCAGGATCTTCTCGATCCCGAGCATCGTGGCTACCGCCATCACGATCTCGTTCGCTTTGCCGTCCGGGCCGACCGGCGTGGCCAGCACGATCTCCTTCACGCCCGCCACAAGCGCCGGGATTACATTCATATACACGGTAGAGGGGTACGCTGCCGTTCCGCCTGGGATATAGATCCCGACGCGCGCAAGTGGTCGCACCATCTGCCCCATCACCGCGCCGATTTCGTCTTGCAGCCAAAAGCCTTCCTGCTTTTGCTTCTCGTGATACATTCGCACGCGGTGAATCGCGAGTTTCAGCGCCTCATAAAGCGCCGGTTCTTCCGATTCAATGCGATCCTTCGCACGGATGAGGTCATCGGGGTCTGCAAACATTCCGGCAGGCTCCGCGCCGTCAAAACGCGCCGTGTAGTCCAAAACCGCCCGATCCCCTTCCGATCGCACGCGCTCGATCATGCCGGAGACGATACTCTCGAGCGAACGATCCGAATCCGCATCGGCCGCCTCGAGGCGTTTCGCTATCTCCTCGGGCGTGAGATGATCGGCTTTCATTTCATAGATCTTCATTCGGGTTTCACCAATTTCTCCTCCAGCGCTTTTGTGATCGAAGTGATTTTTTCGTGGTTAAAGCGGTAGGAGGTCTTGTTTGCGATCAGCCTTGCACTGCTCGGCATGATCCTCTCTCGTACGACCAGATCATTCTCTTCGAGCGTCTTGCCCGATTGCACGATATCGACGATGACATCCGACAAGCCTAAGAGCGGCGCGACTTCGATCGAGCCGCTCAAGCGGATGATCTCGGTCTCCCGATTGATCGACTGATAGTATTTTCTGGCTAAATGCGGGTATTTAGTCGCCACGCGGATACTTCTCGTAAGGTCTTCCTCGAAATCCAAGGGTGCAGCGACGCACAGCGTGCATTTTCCAATCTCCAAGTCCAATAGCTCGAACACATCTGCCTCTTCTTCTGCGAGAACATCTTTTCCAATGATCCCCACATCGCAAACGCCTCTTGAGACATAGACGGCCACATCCGACGGCTTCACCAAGATATATCGCAAATTTCTCTCAGGAAACTCTACGATCAGCTTTCTCGTCTTCTCCAAGTCCTCCGAAATATGATAATCAGTGCCTTCTAGGAGCAGCCCAACTTCTTTTGCCATTCTTCCCTTTGGTAGCGCAATACTAAGCATTGGTCTCCTCCCATTCGGTTCCGTTGTAGGTTAATAGCGTCTTCGACCGTAGATTCACCGGTATTTTCGGCTCCACGCGGACCGTAAGATTTGTATCTTCGAATTCCATCAATTTCTTCATTAACACTTGCGACACTTCACCGCATTCTTGCTCCGGATAATGGATCAATACATCTACATCGTATCTTCGACTCTTTGGATAATACGCTTGTAACTTATCGAGATATACGGCAAATCCCATTGCGCCAACACCTTCCCGCAGCTTTTCAGCCAGGAGATCGTATCGGCCACCTGCCAAAACAAGATGGGGCACTTTTTTTACATATCCCTGCATTACGATTCCGCTATAGTAGTCGACGGGATTGATGATGGAGGTGTCCAGTTGCAAGTGTTCTGCATACGGTGTGCCTTCGAAGTATTGGTACAAGCACGATAGCTCATCAAGTGCGCAATCGTACACTTCTCGATGCAAAGTGTCTACCGGGTAAAAGAGTGTATCTCCCAACTCGCGAAGGCTTTCAAGCGCCATCATCAGCGGACCATTGCAGTCTGCAAGTAATAGGAACGCGTCCGTTTTTTCTTCGGAAAGCGCCTCGCGCTCGCAAATGAGCTTAAGGTCATGTTTGTTTTTTGTCTGGATACAAAATGCGATCTCACGCTTCGCATCGGCATCCATGCTAAGAGTAGCAAGCGCGCTCGCCACGATATCCGCATGCGACAAGGATAGAATATACGATTCGTCGATCGCATCTAAGCTCTTCAATGCAAGCAAGATGATCTCGCCTACCGCATAGGCATCCAAAGGCCCAAGCATTTCCAACCCGCATTGGTGAATTTCTTTATATTCTCGCGTTGTCTGCTGAAATCGGTACACATTTTCATTGTAATAAATTCTGGAAAAAGATCGTGGGGTAATGTCCGCATTTTTGATGATGGAGAGCGTCATGTCGGGCTTTAGTGCCATCAATTGACCATCCGCATTGTTAAATGTGATCACACCTTCTCCCGATAAAAAGCCTTGGTGGTCGTGATAAAAACTATATTCTTCAAACCGCGTGTTGCGGTATTTTCTGTATCCGAACTTTTCGTAAAGCGCTGACAAAGTCAGCGTTGTCGTATCCTCTTTCCCAAGGGATTCCAAGTAATTTTGCAAAACGCATTTCCCCTTTCGTATTGGTCTTACTTGAGTATAGACTTTGAATCCAGTCCAGTCAAGCGCTATGGTATCGTGGTGATGAATTTAAGTATATTTTACTCAATATTGTTTTTGTTACCATTCTTGTACATTCTATTGTAAGTGAAAACCGGCAAGAATCCTACTGATCGGAGGTGAAAATCACAAAAGCCGCCTTGCGGCGGCTTGGAGCGTTTATTTCGACAGGCCGTAGTAATCTGCCAAGGTTTTGGCTTCGGCTTTTGCCAGTTTCTTTAGGAAGTCGTTATTGAGCAGTTTGTTGGCATCGGCAGCACTCGTATGGAAACCATGCTCGATCAAGATCGCGTTGGTCGCCTTTGCGCTACGCAAAATGCCGTACCAGTTCAAGCCGTCTTTGCGGTACCGGTATTTGATTCCGCGATTTCCGTGGCCGAAGGTCTCGACCACTGTGTTCAAGAACATCTTCGACAACTCTTGATTCGGTGAGGTTACAGAATCCCATAATTCGGAGGCCGAAATATTGAACGGTGCATTCGAGTGCAGGGAGATCAGTAGATCGTAATTCTCCGAGACATTTCCACGATAGCTGAGGCTGTAAATGTCGTTGTTGATTGAGCCTTTCTTGTGAAGTGCGGCAAATGCTTTTTCCGCAAGCAACGCGTCGTATGCACTTGCATACATACCTTCCGGCATTCTCGTATTCGTGACCTCGAACCCGTAACTCTCTAGCTCCTGTTGCAGATAGTAAGACAGGTAAATCATCTGATTGCCTTCGAAGTAAGTCTTCACAACGCCCTGATTGTAGTTCCAGCCATGCCCCGGATCGAGCATGATCTTTACGACGCCGTCTTCCAATGCTGCCTTCCTCGGATCCGCAACCGGTTTTGCGATCGGTGAGGGTTTTGAGCTGATAATATCGTCCGGTGTCGTGTCTACAGCGGGCTTTGTCGGAGCCGGCACCGATGTAAGGGACATGATCTCCTTTAAGGTATTGTCTGTGAGCGTATTTTGTCCACCCAACAGATATGACACGATGATCTTATTGTCTTTGAAATAGTTCTTTACAACATCCGGAAGCGAATTGGGTCCTGATAGCAATACCGGGGCATACTTCAATCCGCCAAGCGCACCGCCTGCCAACCCGTCGGGGAGCTTTTCATCCAGTCCCGATGCTACCACGACGCGATCCGATTTTCCAAAATAGGTATTGGCAAAATCCACCGATGTGGCATAGCGGTCCGATCCGCTCGCTCTTTCGACCGCAATCCCGCTCGCTGCAACTTGCTTCATAATGTCTTCCGAAACAGAATTTACGCCCCCAACAATGATTACTTGTTTAAAATTCTTCTTCAAGTATTCAAAGGTAGCTGCATCCATTTTGTCGGCTTGCGTATACAGGATCGGAATCCCATAGTGGGAAGCGTAGGCGCCCGAAACCAAAGCGTCCGTCGTTTTATAACCATTTACCAATATCGCCGTATCGGTGCGATTTTGATTCAATAAGAATTGCGAAATGATGCGGGCGGTTTCGAATCGGCTCGTTCCGGAAATGCGCTTTACATTGTAATCCGCTTTCAGTTCGTTTTCTACCGTAGGCGATACCGTGCCGGGACCGCCGATCAGAAATACATTCTTGACATTGAGCCTTCCAAGTTCCGCGAGTGTAGCCGGATGTACTGCATTCAAACCCGAGTACATGATCGGCGCTTGATAGACACGTGACAGCGAAGATGCCGCAAGCGCGTCCGCAAAAGAATCGCCACTTACCAAAATCGCGTAATCCGTCTTGATCACGGCCGTCCCGCTGATCGCAACTGCGGTCTCGAAACGTGAATCGCCGGCTAAGCGAACGGCTACCGGTTTTGTCGGTGCAGGGAGCGGGCTTGTTCCTAAGGTTGTCCCATTTTGTGCTTCCGATGTGTCACCGCCTTCAGCTAAGGCGAGCACTTCTTCCTCAGCATTGGTGGAAGCTGCAGGTGCAGTTGCCGGGTCAGGTGCGCCCCAGTATAAAGTGACACCTTCTTCGATCTGATACCCATCCTCGGCATCCTTCGCCAAGAATTCCACCGTAGCGAGGTCGTATTCCCCGACCGTTTCCATGGTAACCTCGTCGCCATTTGTCGAAGCATATAACTCAACTACGCCTACTTCGGCATCCGCATCTGCATCCACTGTTTCCGAAACGGATCCGTTTAATACCACCGTACGCGATACGGATTCAGCGCCCGGTGCCGAAAAGCTAAGCGTCACTTCTCCGCTGCCGTTCGTGTCGATCGGCTCCGACGCGCTAATCTCAAGTCCATCGTTAAAATAGTTAAATGATTGCGATACAGCACCGCTTACGGTGACTTCGATCTCAATCGGTTCGCCGGCACCGTTTAAAGCAAACACTCCGGTTACAGCGGCAATATAGGATTCGGGGCTAAAGGTCTCGCCTTCTGAAATCGAAGTCGCATCGATCTGCGGTCCAGCAGAACGGTACACATCCTCCACGCTCTGCGCGACCTGGATCGAGATATCTTCGACCGGCTGCACGACGCTCTGCCCATCTTCTACAATTTGCAGCGAATCAATGGCCCATTCGCCCGCCTCATCTACTACTTTTTCAAATAGGAAAGTCTCCGAGTGCTCATCGTACTCCGCTTCGACCACTTGGGTTTCCCCGCTCGGGTTCGTCAGTACGATATTCATCTCTTCCCAATTGCTACCTTCCGGGATCTCGACATATCCCTTCGTTGCAACGCCTTCTATGCTCTCCGGCTGTCCGACTTCGATCGTCTCGGCTCCGACTTCGGGAGCCTGTGTGCTCGTTGTCATCCCGATGATGAGATATGTCAACACTAAAATTCCGGCTACTACACGAGTGGAACGTTTACTCCAATGCAATATGTCATCCTCCTTTTCTTTCTACACATTATTATAAAGCATTCGGAGACAAATAACACCCCTTTTGTAATTTTTTTGTAACTTTTTCGACACCGATTTATTACATTTCGATTGATTTGGGTACGTAAACTCACCCATAAAAAAAAGAACAGACGACGGACCGCCCGTTCCTTTCCTAATATTATAAATATTTCGTCTTTAACTCCGCAAGATCCTGGTCATAACCGGATACATCGCGGGCTTCGTCGAAGGCTTTGCTTCTTTCGTCGACGCTTACCATGATCTCTTCGGATAGCATTCTTTTGCTGAAGGGATAGATGACGTCGTCTTCTTTCGTCGCATGGCGAACGAGAAGCTCTGCATAGCCGGATGCGTGAGTGATCACATCCAAAAGCGCGTCATCATCGCCAGGCTTCCATCGGTCCAGCGCTTCTTCAAGCGATGAGATGTGAAAGCGGCCCTGATCATGTTCGATATGCATGGCCGAAACGAGCTTTCCTGCGGCTACCCCTCCGTGCTTCTCCATCTCAAGAAAGAGGATCTCCTCTTCTTTCCCGTGGTGGTGCGCATCCGCGTAGCCCCGGATCCACTCGATACAGATGCGTAGGTCTGCCGTCGGAACTTCCAGCGTTTTGATCGTTCGGATGCAGATCTTTCGAAGGATCTCGGTCATGCGAAGGATATTTTGATGCTCCGCGTTTAGGATTTCGATTCCGTTCATTCCGCCTCCCGAATCGAGTAGGCAAAAGCGCGGTCTCTTTCGATCGTAATCCCGAGCTTTTTCGCTGCGGCTTCCATCGATGCCAAGCGAAGTCTTTCGTATACGCTGATGGGCGTTCCCAAATCCCAATATGGAGCGTGAGCATCTTCTTGTACGATCACGCGAACCACATCACTACTCGCGGAGATCGCGATGCCGCGATCGCATGGCATCCCGTCTAAAAACATCGTGTCGAGCTCGGTGAATGCTTTTTGGAGCCCCTCGTTTTCAGGGAGGGCATACGCGCCTGCATGAGCCCTCTCGGCTTCTTCGAGTGACTCTAAGGAGAGGCCTTGTGCAAGGAGTTCATGTACGACATTCGCATAGCGGCATTCCGCACGGTTTACCTGTTCACTTAACCAGCCGTGGATATTCGAAAGGTCGATGATCTCGTCGAGCGCACCTTCCGCAATCTCTCCACAGCTGTCGGTTACTTTGTCCAGTAAGGTCGAAACGCCCAGGAGCGCCAGCATCCTCGTGCGGCGCTCCAAGCTCCAAACCTTATCGAACATACGATAATGGATCGGTCCTAAAAATTGGCTCATGATGCAAAGAAGTGGTTGATGTCTTCTTCTACGGTCGCATTTGGTGCGATTCCGAAGTTTTCTACCAAAACATTGACTACATTCGGGGAAAGGAATGCGGGCAGTGTCGGTCCTAAGTGAATGTTTTTCACGCCTAAAGATAGAAGTGCCAACAGCACGATGACTGCCTTTTGCTCATACCAAGCAATATTGTAGATGATCGGGAGGCTGTTGATATCCGTTTCGAATACTTCCGCAAGCTTCAGCGCGATCACCGCGAGCGAATAGGAGTCGTTACACTGTCCTGCGTCCAATACGCGCGGGATTCCGCCGATATCACCCAAGTTCAATTTATTGTAGCGATACTTCGCACAGCCCGCCGTCATGATGACGGTGTCTTGCGGAAGCGCTTCTGCGAACTCGGTGTAGTAGTCGCGGTCTTTATTGCGGCCGTCGCAACCTGCCATGACGACAAATTTCTTGATCGCGCCTGTTTTCACCGCATCGACTACTGTGTCAGCGAGTGCCAGAACTTGTGCGTGTGCAAAGCCGCCGATGATTTCGCCGGTTTCGATCTCTATTGGAGCCGCACACTTCTTCGCATGCTCGATAATGACGGAAAAGTCTTTTTCTTCGCCAATGTCGCCAGGAATATGCGGGCAATTCGGATATCCTGCAGCTCCTGTGGTGTAGAGTCGATCTTGATACGATTCTTTAACCGGAACGATACAGTTGGTGGTCATGAGGATCGGTCCGTTAAAGGATTCGAATTCCTCTCTTTGATGCCACCAAGAGCCGCCATAGTTTCCTACGAAATGGTCGTATTTTTTGAAGGCAGGATAGTAATTGGCAGGAAGCATTTCAGAGTGCGTGTAGATGTCTACGCCACTGTCTTTGGTCTGCTCAAGCAGCATTTCCATATCGCGCAGGTCGTGTCCGGAAACAAGTATGCCCGGATTTTTGCCAACACCGAGATTTACTTTCGTAATTTCAGGGTTTCCGTATGCAC
>CAZFWK010000018.1:0-18121 GCA_964522555.1 uncultured Peptoniphilaceae bacterium
TGTTAACGAATTCGGGAATACCAATTTTACAACGCGCAAAGATGGGGCAGCCGATACGAGAAGACGGACCGCAAAGCCACCTCTCTAAAAGTGGTGTCCCGACGATGGGCGGGATCTTTATGGCCATCGCGGTTGTAGTCGTAGGGCTCCTTTTCGCGAGAGTCGCAAATAGCCTGCTCGTTATCGTCGGCACGCTCGTCATGGGCGGCGTTGGCTTTGTCGATGACTACGAGAAGCTGACAAAAAAACAATCCCTGGGGCTGGATGAACGGCAGAAACTCATATTACAAGTGGCGGTTTCGGTGTTTTTAGTCGTGTTCTACCGAACCTTTAATGCAAATGCCGGCGTGCAATTTTTACCTTTTCCGCCGGGTGAGTTTGACTTTTCTTACTTTATGATCCCCGTGATGATCTTTGTTTTAGTGGGAACCGTGAATGCGACCAATCTTACGGACGGCTTGGACGGATTGAACAGCTTAGTGTCGGTATTCGTGTTCTTTGCGTATGCTTGGATTGCGGCGAGACAAAACCAACCCGAGGTCGCGATCGTCGCTTTCTCTTTTGCCGGCGCTTTGATTGCATTTCTGTTTTTTAATGCGAATCCCGCAAAGGTATTTATGGGAGATACGGGTTCGATGGCGATTGGCGGAGCCGTTGCAATGCTTGCGATCGTCACCAGAACCATTTGGTTTTTACCGATTATCGGTTTCGTCTATGTGGCGGAAGCGGCGTCAGTGCTGATTCAAACATTCTACTTTCGAAGAACCGGTGGAAAGAGAATCTTCCTCATGAGTCCGATCCACCATCACTATGAATTGAAGGGCGTACCGGAGCAGAAGATCGTCATCTGGTTTTCCATGGTGAGTTTGTTATGTTGTTTACTCGGAATCTGGCTATACGGAGTGGTGCAATTATGAATGAATTGAAAATACAAGATCTAAGCGTTCTCATACTGGGAGCTGGCGTTACGGGGCTTGCGAGTTTGGAAGCGCTATACGAAAGAGCAAAACGAGTCGATCTATACGACGATGGGGATGCGGAAAAACTGCAGGCGATCCTCGGCAAGTATCCGAACGTGACATTCTATCAGGAATCGAAACCGCCGGTATTGGCCGATTATGATTTTTTGCTGAAGAGCCCCGGGATCCTGCCCGGTCATCCGGTAGTTGAGTGTGCGCGCAAAGAGGGACTGATGGTCGTGAGCGATGTGGAACTCGCGTACCGACTCTTTCCGGATGCGTTTATTTGCGGGATCACCGGAACCAATGGAAAAACAACCACCACGGCACTGTTAACCCATATTGCGCAAATTGCGGGTCGAACCGTTCATTGCCTTGGGAATATCGGCGTGGGAGCGCTGCCCGCATTTTTTGATGGAGGAGAGGACGATCTCTTCGTCATCGAACTGAGCAGTTTTCAGCTTGCGGACAGCCCAACCCTTCGTGCAAGAGTGGCCGGGATTCTTAATCTGTCACCCGACCATTTGAATTGGCACGGTACGATGGAATCGTATATCGAAGCAAAGTCTCGTATTGTTTTGTCGCAGACAAAAGAGGATGTAGCGGTTTTAAATATCGATGATCCGGTATTGGAGGCACTCGCGCAAAAAGCGAAGAGCCGAGTCGTCCCGATAAGCCTCACCAAGCCCGTTCGGGGTTTCTATTTAGAAGGCGATCAATGCATGCGAGATGGCGTGTTCTTTTTCGACTTCAAGAACATGCGATTACCGGGCGCACATAATCGCCAAAATGCACTTGTCGCGATCGCAATGGCGTTTGCCATGGGAATCGATGCGGACTCGATCCGAGAAGGGCTTGAGACATTTCAGGGAGTTGCGCATCGCATCGAATACGTGACAGAGATCGACGGCGTCACCTTCTATAATGATTCGAAAGGCACGAATGTAGACGCGAGTATCAAAGCGATTGAAGCGCTTCCCGCGCCGATCTTGCTATTAGCCGGCGGATTGGATAAAAAGATTTCGTATCTGCCGCTGATTGAGGCCGCCAAAGGAAAAGTTTCAAAACTGTATCTGTACGGAGAGACCAAGCACCTGATCGAAGAGACCGCGCATGAGGCGGGTTTCTTGAATACACAAACCTTCGAAGACTTAGAAGGTGCAGTCACGACCGCCTTTGCACAAAGCAATGGCGGAGAAATTGTTTTATTATCGCCTGCTTCCGCAAGTTGGGATATGTACCCAAACTTTGAAACCCGAGGCGAGCACTTTAAGGAAATTGTTTCGAAATTGGGAGGATCGGATGGAGCCCAAGAGTAAAGCCCGATTCGATTTCTGGCTGTTCTCCATTACGGTTTTTCTTTGTTTAGTTGGTGTTTTAGTAGTATTTAGCGCGAGCTTCCCGTATTCGATTCGAACCCACGGGGAAGCGACGGAATTTTTCATGAAGCAGGCGCAATTCTTTGGCCTCGGAGTGATCGGCATGATCGCAGTCTCTTTCATCCCGATGCGGTTTTACAGAAAATACGCGAAGGTCATTTTGCTGCTTTCGCTCATCTTATGTTTCCTTGTATTTACTCCGATCGGAACCGACTTGGATACAATCGCCAGGCGTTGGATCAATTTGGGATTTACCACATTTATGCCTTCAGACACACTAAAAGTGGCGGGAATTCTCGCTATGGCGAGATTCTTGACGGAGAGAAGGGATTTGAATTCACTTCGGCAGGGGACAGTGCCCGCCATGGGCTTGATCGGACTTTGCATCGCACCTATCCTATTGCAACCGGACACCTCAACTTCCTTTATCATCGCAACGTCCCTTTTTGCCTTATTTTTTATCTACGGCATGAATATGAAGCATTTGGTGCCGAGCGTGGGTGTCGCAGGGGTCGGGTTGGCCTTCTATCTGACCCGAGATCAGTACCGGATCGAGAGGATCTTGGCGATGTGGGATCCTCTTAAGGATTACTACGGAGACGGTTGGCAATTGGCACAGTCGCTGTTCGCCGTGAGTTCCGGCGGGATATTTGGAAAAGGCCTCGCAAAGAGCGTACAAAAGTTTTCGAATTTGAGCGAGGCGCATAATGACTTTATCTTTGCGATCATCGCGGAAGAATTAGGATTTCTTGGAGCCTTGCTCGTCATATTTCTAATCAGCGCCCTGGTGATCCGAATCATCAAGATTTCGATGCAATCAAGGGACCCGTTTTCTAGGATCACAGGGGTCGGAATTGCGGCATTGATTGCACTGCAATCGCTGATCAATATCGGAGTGTCGGTCGGGATCATCCCACCTACGGGCGTTCCCTTGCCCTTTGTAAGTTACGGGGGGACATCGCTATTAGTATCGATGGGGATGATCGGGATTGTACTTCAGATCTCTCGAGCCAATAAGGAGATGAAACGAATATGAGATTACTTTTAAGCGGCGGCGGTACGGGCGGTCATATCTACCCGGCACTCGCCATCGCGGAAGAAATGAAAAGGGTCGTACCGGATATCGAGATCCTCTATATCGGCACAAAGGACGGCAGAGAGGCGGATCTGGTACCGAGAACCGGGATCCCGTTTGAGACAGTACATGTGATGGGGATGCCTCGGAAGCTGTCGCCGGCGCTGATTCCGTTCGGCTTTGCGCTATTGGGTGCCCTTAGAGAATCGAATGCGATCATTAACCGCTTTCAACCCGATCTCGCGATCGGAACGGGCGGTTTTGTCAGTGGTCCTGTACTGTACCGAGCTGCCAGGAAGGGAATCTATACCCTGATTCACGAACAGAACAGCTACCCGGGTATCGCGAACCGAATCTTGTCTCGCTATGTCGATGATATCGCCGTCACTTTCGATGAATCCGTCCCTTATTTTAACGAACGGAGCCATACTACAAAAACAGGAAATCCGATCCGATCGGTATTCTTTACTCTAGAAAAAAATGACGCACTGTATGAGAAATATGAGTTGGATCCGAATCAAAAGACCGTGTTTATTTTCGGAGGCAGCAACGGGCACGATACCCTTAACGAATCCGTCGGCGACATGAAAGAGCGCTTCCAATTAACCGATCACCAATTGGTTCTGGTAACGGGTCCGGATCACTACGATGCCTTCCTGGCGGCATATGGACCGCTTCCGGACAATATAAAGATCTTTCCGTATCTATTCGACATACACGAGATGTACGCACTGGCCGATCTGATGGTCACGAGCAGTGGCGCGATTACCTTAGCGGAAATACAAGCTTCAGGACTCGCTTCCATATTGATTCCGAAAGCCTATACGACGGAGAATCACCAGACGAAAAACGCGCTGGCTACACAGGATAAGGGAGCGGCCGTTGTCATCGAAGAAAAAGATTTAAGCGGAAATGCTCTTTTCGAGCGAATTCAATTGCTGCTTTCGGATGAGAACAAGCTTCAATCGATGAAAAAATCGAGTGCGGAACTGGGAACGCCGGATGCTGCGAAAGAAATTGTTTCACTTGCACTCGAAGGATATCGAAATAAAACCGGCAAAAATAAAAAATAAGAGATAGGCGCGCGGTACAAATCGATTTTAAGGGACTCGATCTCGAGCTCCCTTTTTTGTTGGAAATATTCGCAAAACTGGTCGAATCGTCCAAGGTATGAAATTCGGAAGACCGCGTGATACTCATATTCATAATATTTAGTGGCCGAATTGTGTACGTAACCAACTGTACTAAAAGCACAAGAGGTATTTAAGTACAAATTCTAAGTACAAAAACTGAATAAAAAACCTAGAGTCGAAACTTCGAGCCGTTTAATGATCGTTGAAATCAAAGCGTTTAAAGAGAAAATAATTCAATTAGGACTTCCATTTCTATTGTCAAATTGGTATAATGGATCTACATTCAATTAGGAAATGACGAGGAGGGCAAAAGTATGTTTGATGTTGATATGCAAAGTGACGATCTGGCAAAGATTAAAGTCATAGGTGTAGGTGGCGGCGGAAATAATGCCGTGGAGAGAATGATCGCAAATGATGTGAAGGGGATTGAATTTGTCGTAGTAAATACCGACAAACAAATCCTATCGAGTTCCAAAGCGACGACAAAATTACAAATTGGATCAAAGCTTACGAGAGGTCTCGGCGCGGGCGGAAATCCGGAAGTCGGACAGAAATCGGCTGAAGAGAGCAAAAATGATATCTCGGAAGTTTTGCAAGGATCCGATATGGTCTTTATAACCGCAGGAATGGGTGGCGGCACCGGAACGGGAGCGGCTCCCATCATCGCGGAAGTAGCAAAGGATATGGGAATCCTTACAGTAGGCGTGGTTACGAAACCGTTCCTATTCGAAGGGATGAAAAGAAAGAAACAAGCGGAAGCCGGTATCGAAGCGCTGAAAGGCAAAGTGGATACGCTGGTGATCATTCCGAATGACCGCTTACTCGAGATCGCGGAAAAAAGAACCACCATGGTAGAAGCTTTTTCGATGGCGGATGATGTATTGCGACAAGGGATCCAAGGGATATCGGACCTGATCGCGGTTCCGAACCTGATCAACCTGGACTTCGCAGACGTTCAAAGCATTATGGCGAACCAAGGGGTAGCACATATGGGAATCGGTCGTGCAGGTGGAGAAAATCGTGCAGTCGACGCAGCGAAAGCCGCTATCAAGAGCCCGCTGTTGGAGACTTCGATCGACGGCGCACAAGCCGTGTTGATCAATATTACCGGAGGCAGAGAATTAGGCTTGTTCGAAGTGAACGAAGCTGCCGATCTGATTCGTGAAGCGGTCGATAGCGAGGCGAATATCATCTTCGGTGCCGGAATCGACGAAACCCTCAAGGATGATGTCAAGATTACGGTGATCGCAACCGGTTTCGATAATAACCGAATGGAAAAAGATAAATTCGAGAAAGAGAAGAAGCAAATCCTCAATAATCAGGAATTGTTTGTTCCGACCTTCATCAATAAGTTCAACGGATAGTCGATACCTGCTGTGAAATGCCCATATTGCCATGCGATGGATACTCGCGTCACCGACTCGAGACCGACGAATGAAGGTGAGTCCGTGCGCAGGAGAAGAGAGTGTAATGCGTGTGGGGCGCGTTATACGACTTATGAGATCTACGAGAGCCGCAGTCTGATCGTCTTAAAGCGAGACGGAACACGTGAGGTATTCAATCGAACGAAGATGCTGGCGGGGATGATTAAGTCCTGTGAAAAGCGACCGGTTCCCGTTGTGGAGTTGGAAAAGGCTGCAGAAGAGATAGAATCCGAACTGCAGAATCTTCATAAGAAAGAAATTCGTTCCACCGAGATCGGGGAGCGAATCATGGAAAAACTTCAGAAGATCGACCAAGTGGCGTATGTGCGTTTTGCTTCGGTGTATCGGGATTTTAAAGACCTCGACTCGTTCTATGAAGAATTGGATAAGCTAAGATTGAATCCGAAATCTAAATAAGGTTGCACTAACATCGCAAGTGTTTTCCATTCCCCGATAGGCCTTGTGCCTCGCAGCAGTCGGAGAAGAGAGAGAATACGGCGATGTTTTTTATTGTCCGCATGACTGTGATAGAATAGCGGTAGATTGAGTGGAGGGATACGATGTTTCCTAGAGTGAATATAAAACTGGACGCACTGACGCAAAACGCGTCCATACTGCGAAACTATTTGGAAGAAAAAGGGATATCGACGGTAGCCGTTACGAAAGTTTTCGGTGCGGACCGGCAATTGGTCGAAGCGTACCACAAGGGCGGGATCACACAATTTGCAGATGCGAGAATTGAGAATTTACGGCGAATCGATAAAGAGTACGGTACGCGCATGCTTCTGCGGATCCCGATGCTCTCGGAGGTCCCGGATGTCGTTCGATATAGTGAAAGCTCGTTGCAATCGGAGTTGAATACGATCGAAGCGATCGATCAAGAAGCCGGGAGACAAGGGGTACGGCATCAGATCATCCTAATGGTGGATTTGGGGGATTTGAGAGAAGGGATCTTCTATGAAAAGGATCTGTACGATATCGCAGCGCGTATTGTACAGCTTGAGAATCTCGATTGGATCGGGCTTGGCACCAATCTCACCTGCTATGGAGGCGTGCTCCCAACCGAAGAGAATTTGAATCGCTTGGCGGATCTCGCGGAAGGGCTGCGCGGGCGTTTTGGAATCGAGTTGCCGGTCTTGTCCGGCGGAAATTCTTCGAGTTTATATGTAACCGAGCGCACCAAAAACCCGAGGTGGAATCAATTGCGGATCGGTGAGGCACTCGCCTTGGGAACGGAAGCGGCATTCGGAGAGCGGTTTATCGGTTTGAACACGGATGCCTTTACATTGGAAGCGGAAATCATAGAACGAAAGATCAAGCCTTCCGTACCCATCGGACAAGTTGAGAAGAATGCCTTCGGCGAGTCTCCCGTTTTTTTGGATCGCGGAGATCGCGTCCGCCTGATCGTTGCGGTGGGGAGGCAGGATGTGGACGCAGATGACCTCGTTCCGGAGGATCCCTGCTTGGAAATACTTGGCGCTTCTTCCGATCACATGATCTTGGACGCGGGTGATTGTATCGAGAGTGGGTTTCAGGTTGGTGATACCATCCGATTTTCGATGAATTACCGCGCCGTGCTGCGGGCCTTCACGAGTGCGTATGTATCGAGAAACTATATCTAAGGTCAAGCGATCGTCCGAACGCAGATTGCGGATGCATTGATGATACGACCGGATAAAAAAAGCGAGGCTTCCATTGATGGAAGCCTCGCTTTTAAAAGGGGAGAGAGGGGGAATTTGCTTATTGTACGATTCTGACGCGTACGGTTCTTACGCCGAAATTGATCGCTTCTTCATAAGAGGATACGAAGATATCGATGATATTTCCGTTGATCGCGCCGCCTGTATCTTCAGCACTGAAGGTTCCGTAGCCTTCTACTTCAACGATCGATCCTAGCGGGATTACACTCGGGTCAACTGCGATTACCCCGAGTCGGGCAGGGGTGCCCATTCGCGTGGTGTCTCCGACCGATGGGTCATATGCGGTAGCTTTGAAGGTCATCCAGTCACCCGAGCTCGAATAAGAAGATTCTTCGTAATGGCTTTCTGAAGCGGATTCCGTATACACGGGTTCTTCCACATAAACTGCCGTTCCGACTTCCACGATTTCATTTTGCACTTCTTGCATCACAATTTCTTCCGTCTTAACGGGGAGCATTTGTCCGTTGTGCTTCGTGGTTTTTGTGCGGATCACATGTACGCCGTCAATTCCTTCTTGCGCAATGCGAGTTTCGCCTTCATAGAGTTCATCCGTTTCTTGCGTTATGCTTTCAAAAGGTGTATTGATTTCTTCTTCCGACACGGTTTCCGTCAATCGATCGATCGCGATTGAGATTCCGTCGTGGATTTTTGTATCGGTTGCCGGGGAGAGGATATCATTCTCCGAGATCTCAATCCCTTGAGCGGCTAAAAATTCTTTTACGGTCTTTTGATCGGTATCGATTTGTGCTTCTTTACCGAAGAGGGAGAGGTGAACAGTGTTTCTCGTTTGCACGACTACTTCCATACTGTCGGTGATCTCCGCGTCAAGCGGTAAATTGGTTTGTGTTCTTTTGCTTTGTCTGTATCCGTTCTCCTCCAGCAGCGCCCCCACAGTTGCTACTTTCGTCGATACGGTTTGTTGTGCATTATCTTGTGTGAATGAAATTTCTTTTTCTCTCGTCATGGCCGCGTATGTGGTAACCCCGGTTGTAAGCAAGGTGACCGCTACGAGCATGGCGATGGATTGCTTTAAGCTTCCTTTTCGATTCAAAATGTATCTTCCTCCTTGTCGAAATCAATTTTATTATACGGGATTTCAAAATCCAGTCAAGAAAATCGATCGCGATTCATTGGTACGAGGGTCCATTTCAAATAAAAGGCTAGATGAACCGTACAAATAAGGCGGAAATGCCACAAATATCAATTTGAAAAGCGTTGAAATTCAAAGGTTACGAAAAAGTTACAAATAATTTTCAGAAAAATAACAGAAATATGAAGATATCGACACTTACAATCCGCTAATTCATGCACTTTGCGAAAAAAAACTGGCCGAAACGGCGGAAACGTTACGATTTGCGATAATCTCACATCGGAAATTAATTGTATTCGATGCACAGTCGAAATCAAAAAGAAGCGCAAATATTTGGGGTATGCAAGCCCGTAATTTTACAGCTGATTGGCTGGCGAGTACAAGAGCAAGTGTGGCGCAAAACCAAGCTTTTTACCCGTTTCTATGGAAAGAAAAAAGTCGACCACGGCGGTTGCCGTGGTCGAGGTGTACTATGGAGTAGCCGGTTCCGTTTCGGGAGGCGGTGCCGGCGCTTCCGTTACAACAGGCGGTGGTGGTGCTTCGGTCACAACCGGCGCTTCCGTAGCCGGAGCTTCGGTCACTGCGGGCTCCGTAACGGCCGGGGCCGGTGGCTCGGTTCTAGGAGCCGAGGTATGAACGTTACAGTACGCTGTAGGCATCGTGTACGCCCAGTCGTCCGGTAGGATCCCTTCGTTGTCGGATGGGATATACGCAACCGGCCTTCTCACAAATACGCGCGTTGTCGTCAGATGGGAGGGGCAGTACTGTGTGGCTAAACGGTTATTGGAACGGTCGACCGTCGCATATTCATGTGCGTCACAGTCTTCGATCGGCTCGGTTCCTTTTACAAATTTCATAGTTCGGACTTTGCCGCGGGAGTCGGCGTAGCAGGCGGAGGTGGGTTTCTTTCCACTTATGGTACAAACTTCCGCTTCCACAATTCCCTCGGGGACCGTGAACTGCGCTTCTTCTAAATCTTCATGGGCGCTTCGCATGATCATACCCCAGAACCGAACCGCGTAGGAGGAGACTTCATCGATATAGATATTCGGGTCGTCGGAGCCGATCCAAACGGCGCCGGTATAGTAAGGGGTAAAGCCTACGAACCAGGAGTCGATGTTAAACTTCGAAGTTCCTGATGTACCGGTCTTTCCGGCTGTGTCGATCCCGTCCACCTTTGCGGACTGAATGACACTTGCGTCGGTTAAGTCGTGTAGGATGTCCTTCATAATATAGGCGGTCTGCTCCGAAACCACTTCCGTTCGCTCGGGCTGATTGTCCAGGATGAGCTTTCCTTGTGTGTCTTCGATCTTGGAGAAGCTGATCGGTTCAACATACGTTCCGCCGTTTGCGATGGCATTGTAGGCTCCGGTTAATTCCAGATTCGTAAAGCCGTTTACCATCGCACCCAAGCCCATCGAAGCCAAGTTTTCGTCGTTCGTATCGGGATCCTCGTCTCTCGAGACGAAGTTGTCGTTCTCGGGATCTGTCGTGCTGATCAGGTGCATCTTTTCCAGATATTCTTTCGATGTAGACAGGCCTACATGTTCCAAAGTCTTCACGGCATTGACGTTCATCGACCCAATGATCGAGGTTCGAAGTGTGACAAGCCCCTGATACCGGAAGTCCCAGTTCGTCGGCCATCTTTCGTGGACTTCGTTGTAATAAGGAACGTCGTCGATGGGAGAAGCGGCCGTATACCCGTTGTCGAGCGCGGGGAGATACGTTGCCAAAGGCTTCATGGTGGAGCCGGGTTGCCTCGGAGATTGCGTCGCGCGGTTTAGGATACTCGAGCCGGTTGAGCCTCGGCCACCCCGCATCGCTTTAATTTCACCGGACTTTTGATCCATGATGACCGTCGTGACTTGCGGTTGTATGACGCCGATCTCATCGTACGAGAAGTAGTCGGAGCGGATCAACAGCCTGTTGTCATCGTCGATCGAGTAGAAGTTCGGGTTTTCATCTAAATACGCTTTGGCGATGGTGAAGGTGCCGTCATCGTGTTTGGTAAGTTGCCCTTCTCCGAGTTCGATTCCTCCGACGCGGTGCGTGATGAGATTGTTTTCGTCACTCCTGGTGTAGACTTCGGTAATATCGAGGAGGTCGGTTCGGGCGATGATTTTATTGGTATCAAGTGTCAGACCGCTGTCGTCCACTGTGTAGTTGCCTTCCGTCACGTAGAGATCGAGGTCTTCTGTAAGCAGATTATCCTTGTGGAAATAGGCGACATTGCCATTCTCATCCAGGATGTTCCCGCCTTCGGACAAACGCCAGCGGATAAAACCGGGTTCTTTCCAATCTCCGATGTCTCCCAGTAGAAGTTCGGTAAACTCGGAGTAGAGGGTGTCGAGCTTTTGCTGCATTTTCATATCGATGGTGGCATAGATCACGAGGCCGCCGTTGTACAGCTTGTCGATCGCTTCTTCATAGGTATAGCCCATTTGGGCCATCAGCTCACTGACCACTTGTGTTTTGACAAAGTCGGTAAAATAGGACGAGACGACATCCGTCTTTCTCTCCGGTGGGTTTAATGCCGTAAAGATATCTTCGGCAAGCGCATTGTCATGCTCTTCCTGTGTGATAAAGTTTTGCTCGAGCATCTTCGAGAGTACATAGACTCTTCGCGTTTCTTGATCCGGGTTGAAGACGGCGATATACTTTTGGTTGTCGATCATGATCTCACCGACGATCTTGTCATCGGCTTCCACATCGGCTGGCGAGATCGACTTATAGAGGGCGTTGTTGGTCGGGGAGTTTACGATCGACGCGAGTGCTGCAGCTTCTCCGATGGTAAGCTCAGAGGCCTTTTTCGAGAAGTAAATCTGCGAGGCGGCTTCCACCCCGTGCGCGCCTTGCCCTAAGAAGATGCGGTTTAAGTACGCTTCCAGAATCTTATCCTTGGGCATCGCTTCCGTTAGCTGAACGGCGAGATACGCTTCCTTCAGTTTCCGTTCGATCGTCTGTTCGTCGGATAAGTACAAGAGCTTCGCAAGCTGTTGGGTGATGGTACTCCCACCCCGAACGACGTCACCCGCTCGAAAGTTGTCGATCGCGGACTTTACGATCCCCTGCGGGTCGACCCCGATATTGGTGTAGAAGCGTTCGTCCTCTACCGATATAAAAGCCTCCTTAAGGTGTTGGGGCATTTCTTTGATATCGATAATCTTTCGAAACTCCGCAGTTTGGATCATCTCGAGGGTATTTCCGTCCCGATCCACGATGATGGAGTTTTCCGTTAGCAGGGAATTGATATTATCCGTGCTGATGTCCGGTGCATTTTGTATGATATTTAAGACGGCGATTCCCAAGCTGCCTGCACCCAGCAGCGCAACGATCAGTATTCCTAAAATCGTTACCTTGATGATTTTGGAGAATACGCTCGCGGGAGAGCGCCGTCTATTTTTATTAGCCATTCGACCTCCTTAGACGTCATAGGACAATTATATCATAGACATCGGTTCTCGCGCGCGTCATGATAGGTCATGGTGTATAATAGTGGAAAGTAGGTGAAGTGGATATGGAAAGAGTCATCGCCGTAGGGGTGCAATCCCATTCGGATGATCCTTATCAGATAGAAAAAATGGAAGAATTTACGTCGCTTTTAGAAGCGGCAGGTGCGGAAGTCGTCCTCATCGTAGAGCAGAATCTGAAGCAGAAGAATCCCGCGACCGTGATCGGATCGGGCAAAGTGGAAGAGATCAAAGAACTGGTCGAGATCCACGAGATCGATGCGGTCAGCTTCAATATGGAACTGACCGGCTCGCAGATCCGAAATCTCGAAAAGATTCTCGATTGTAAAGTCATCGATCGGACGAATGTCATCCTGGACATTTTCGCACAACGCGCGACCGAAAGAGAAGGGAAATTACAAGTAAAGCTTGCGCAACTCAGCTACAGACTTCCTAGATTGGTCGGGTATCGAAATTATTTATCGAGAACCGGTGGCGGAATCGGTACAAGGGGCCCCGGTGAACAACAACTCGACACCGACCGAAGGCATATTGAAAGAGAAATGCAACAAATTCGTACCGCTCTTGAGAATACGGAACAGACGAGGCGGATGAAAAGTGAAAGGAGAAGGCGATCCAATCTTCCGATCGTGGCGCTGTTGGGATATACCAATGCAGGGAAGTCGACCCTTCTGAACGGTCTCTTGGAGTATGGCGGAAAAACCGAGGAGAAGAAGGTCGCCGCGAAGGACCGGCTCTTTGAGACTTTGTCTCCCGCGCACAGGCGTTCCATACTGCCGGGCGGTTCCGAATATCTGTTGATGGATACGGTCGGTTTCGTAAGTGATCTGCCGACGGAGTTTGTGGCGGCATTCCAATCCACTTTAGAAGAGGTGATGGATGCCGATCTGATCGTGCACGTAATCGACGGATCGAGCAAGACGGTCGAAATCCAGATCCGCACGACGATCGAAATGCTGAAGCGTTTGGATGCGCTTCAGATTCCGAGAATAACGGCGATCAATAAAATGGATCTGGTCGGGGAGGAAGATATTCCGATCACCGATCAACGGCTTCCCGAAAAAATGTGGATCAGCGCGGTGGACCCGGTCGAGGTCGAACGGGTATGCCGTAAAATAGAAGAGATGCTGTATCCGGGTGGACCGGTAGAGTGGTTTGTACCTTATGGGAAGGAATCCGAGTATCAATCGAAATTCAGCTATATACAGCCGCACAGCGTCTCCTATACGGAAAATGGAGCGCAATACGCCGCATATTTGCGAGAATCGGATGCGAATCGAATTCGGAACTGGTTACATGCGGAGGGGATATGAATGAAGGAAGCGTATCGAACGCTCGGTGACTACGGAGAAGATGAATTTGAAGTTTCAAAATCACGTTTTATCGGCTCCGCAAGAAGGGTAAAAGATGAGGATGACGCGCTAGACTTTCTGGCTTCGATCAAAAGCAAATATCCGCAAGCGAGGCATTACTGCAGCGCATGGGTCTTAGGTGAGGGCGGGCTTGAAAAACGCTATGACGACAATAAGGAACCGCAAGGAACTGCGGGCATGCCGATTTTACATGTTTTGGAGTCAAACGAACTCACGCAGGCGTGCATTGTCGTTACGAGATACTTCGGCGGAACGCTCTTGGGCACCGGCGGTTTGACGAGAGCGTACAGCAAAGCCGCTGCAATCGCGGTAGAAGCTTCCGGTATCGTGATGCGAGTCCCGTTACGGGAGCTGAAAATTATCCTGGACTATGGGATATGGGGAAGTGTACAAAACCGGATCGCCCAGCAGGAAGTCGAGATCATGGACATCGTGTATGAAGACACAGTCGACCTTCGCATCCTGGTAGAGGAAGAAAAGATTGCGGATTGGAGCGATTACCTTGCGGGGATTTCTTCGGGCAAGGCAACACTTCTCGATACCGGCGTCGTATGGCGCTCGAAGAATGTATCGGACTGAAAGTACAATAAGGAGAGAATTATGGATAAAGACAAGATGTTGACGCTCAGAAACTGGGCGATTGTAGGCGCTACAGCGAAAAAGGACCGCTTTGGCTATAAGATTTGGAAGCAAATGGCCGAGAAGGGGTACACGGTATACGGAGTAAATCCGAACTATGATGAGATTGAAGGCGTGAAGATTTACCATCATTTACGAGAGATCGGAAAACCGATCGATGCGATCGATATGGTGATCAACCGCAAATTGGTGCCCGACGTATTAGAAGAGGCAAAAGAACTCGGGATAAAGAACATTTTCTTTCAACCCGGCAGCGCCGACAAACCGGTGATCGACCTCGCGAAAGAAATGGGATTTTCGATCATAGAGGACGACTGCATTTACAAATCATTAAACGAAAAAGAGTACGAGATTCAAGGCTAGGGGGAACGGGAGATGGCAGGACATTCGAAATGGAAGACGATTAAAAATAAAAAGGGAAAAGAAGACGCAAAGCGGGGAAAAGTATTTACGAAAATGTCTCGCATGATTGCGGTTGCCGTAAAAGAGGGGGGAGCGGATCCTGCGTACAATGCAGCGCTTCAATCGGCGATCGACAAGGCGAAGGCGGAAAATATGCCGAACGAGAATATCGATCGAGCGGTAAAAAAAGCGGCGGGGGAAGCTTCCGACACGCAGTTCGAAGAAATCTGGTATGAGGGGTACGGCCCCGAAGGGGTCGCCGTGATCGTACAAACGCTGACCGATAATCGCAATCGAACGGCTCCGGATATCCGCCATGCATTTGATAAATACGGCGGCAATATGGGACAAACGGGCTCCGTGTCCTTTTTATTCGAAAGAAAAGGGGTATTGGTGGTTGAAGCGGAAGGACACGAGGAAGAGGAGTTCATGTTGACGGCAATCGACGCCGGTGCGGAAGATGTAATCGCAGACGACGGATACTTCGAGATTCGAACGGCGGTGGAAGATTTTAATGCCGTGAAGACCGCATTGGCCGATACCGTAAAGGAATTTGAACGACTCGACTTGAGTTATTTGCCGATCAATACCGTAAAGATCTCAGACGAGGCCAATATCAAGAATATGCTTAAAATGATCGACGCATTGGAAGAAAACGACGACGTACAAGAGGTTTATCACAATTGGGATGAACCCGAGGACGAATAGATTGAAAACCCGACTGCTCGGATTCGGGTTTGCGATCTCTCTTTTGATGCTCTTTCTGATGACAAATTTGTGGATCCACACCTCGAATTTGAACTTTTTCTCCGACTTCCGAGAAGAGAAGAACGACTACGCTTATATCGGAAAAAGCCCGGAGGAACTAAAAGTCATCACGAAAGACCTGATCTCTTATATTCAATTCGGCGGGGAAGAAAAGCTCACGACGCATTTTAACGAAAGAGAAGTCTTTCATATGAGAGATGTCAGAACGCTCTTTGTGATATCGCTGATCTTAATGGGCGTTTCATTCTTATTTTGCGTGTTCATTTGGGCTTGGAGTCGAAGGAGCGGGGAGACACAAGGGGTATTTCGCGTTGCATTTTATTCGATCCTCCTGATTCTCGGACTATGCGTGATTTTCGGTATCGGGATGGTTTTCAATTTCGATACCGCCTTTGTGCGCTTTCATGAGATCTTCTTCGACAATGATCTGTGGTTGCTCGATCCGAGGACGGATCTGATGATTCGAATGTTGCCGCAAGAATTGTTTACGAGGATTTTCATCCGAATCTTGGTAGGCTTTGCGGTATTTAGTGCGATCGCATTATGGATTTTGAAAAAATTAGGGATAGAAAGGACCATTCATGGAAATCAATAGAACGATTGATCATACCCTGCTGAAAGCGGATGCGACAGCAGCACAGATCGAAGACTTATGTAATGAGGGCATTGCGCACAACTTTTATTCGGTGTGCATCCCGCCACATTTTGTAGAGAGGGCGCAAAATATCCTGAAAGGCTCACAAACGGTCGTCTGCACCGTGATCGGCTTTCCGCTCGGGTATCAAACAAGTGAAGCAAAAGCATTTGAAGCGGCGGATGCCGTCACAAAAGGCGCAAAAGAGGTAGACATGGTGCTGAATATCGGTGCCTTAAAGGATCGGGAGTACGACTTCGTGAGAGAGGATATCCGAATGGTGAAAGAGGCCGCAGGAGAAGGTGCACTCTTAAAGGTGATCTTGGAAACGTGCTTACTCACGAAAGAGGAGATCGCGAAGGCGTGTGAATTATGCGTGGAGGCCGGTGCGGATTTCGTCAAGACCTCGACCGGCTTTTCTACCGGAGGCGCAACACTCGAGGATGTGGCTCTAATGAAGAAGACGGTGGGAGATAAAGCGAAAGTGAAAGCTTCCGGGGGTATCAGGGACCTAGAAACCGCACTTGCCATGATCGAAGCGGGTGCCGACCGATTGGGAACTTCAAGCGGGATTCGTATCGTAGAGGGTACCGAATGATTGCGATGATTACGCCACCCGCAAATCGCGTAGCTTTTTCGCTCTTTGGGATCGATGTGATGTGGTACGGAGTACTGATCGCATTGGGTATCTTTTTAGGCACCGCATTGGGGGCGAAGCAGGCGGAGCGCTACGGGATTTCGGAAGACAATTTCACCTCGATGATGCTTTGGGCGATTCCGGCTGCGATTGTGGGTGCGAGACTGTATTATGTGCTTTTCAATCTCGGGGACTATATCGGAAATCCGATTGAGATTTTGAATACTCGAGGGGGCGGACTCGCGATTCACGGCGGGATCATCGCGGCATTGGTCGCAGCCTATGTGTTTGCGAGAAAGAAGAAACTGTCATTCCTAAGCTTAGCCGATGCGGCGATGCCCGGGCTCGCTTTGGGTCAGGCGATCGGAAGATGGGGGAATTTTTTTAACCACGAAGCGTACGGATCACCGACCGACCTTCCCTGGGGAATGTGGATCAACGGCACTACCGTACACCCGACTTTCCTATACGAGTCGATCGGCACATTCCTCTTGTTTCTATTTCTCCTATGGTTCAGCCGTAAGAAAACGAGATTCCCGGGGGAAGTATTATGCGTGTATATGATCGTATATGGGGTATTGCGCTTCTTTATCGAAGGGTTAAGAACCGACAGCTTATATTTTGTAGGATTGAGAGTTGCCCAACTCGTGAGCTTGGCGGCCTTTATCATCGGGATCGTGGGCCTGATTCTCATTCGAACCGGAAAGGTGGACACTTCAAGTGGACAAACAAGAAAAGATAAAAAGACTAGCAGAGCTTAATGAGCTCTCCTATCGTGTGACACAAGAAGATGCGACAGAAGCCCCGCACTCGCACCCGTATAATCACAATCGTGAAGAAGGAATCTATGTGGATATCGTGTCGGGAGAGGCTCTTTTCTCATCGAAGGACCAATACGATGCCGGATGCGGTTGGCCGAGTTTTACCAAGACGATCGGAGAGATCGTCGAACTGGAAGACACGAGTCGCGGAAGAATCCGAACGGAAGTACGAAGCGCAGATGCGGACTCGCACTTAGGGCATGTCTTCCCGGATGGACCGGTGGAGCACGGGGGATTACGCTATTGCATCAACGGCGCTGCAATCCGCTTTGTACCGAAAGACCAAATGGAGAAAGAAGGATATGGCGCGTATATGAAGCTGTTTCAATCATAAGCGATAAGATAAAAAGACGCGAGCAGACTCTAAAGAGTGTTTGCTCGCGTCTTTTTTATTATATACCTGAATACTCAAAGTTGCGATACTATGCATTTATTGATGAGACTCTTGTGCTTCGAACCCAATACACGATAGTCCTCTATACTGAAGATGCATAGCTCTATTTACAGAAAGTTGACAAACCTGTCGTACATGTATATAAATTGCATACTAAATATAGGAAGAATTGTAGAGTCAGTGACGGAATCAGGGGATGTCCATAAGTGCGACTCTGAGGCGA
>CAZFWK010000019.1:0-17727 GCA_964522555.1 uncultured Peptoniphilaceae bacterium
ATTTCTTATTACAATTATTTTAACTTCAGTTCCTTCTTTTCCTTTTAATATTTTCGTGATATCCGGCAAACTCAAGAGCAGACTCTCGACGCTTTCCATCTCCTCGTCTGTCACACCCGGCATCGCCTGCAGGAAAAATCCTCCGGCTACGTCGACCGATCCGTCTTCTTTGAGTTGGACCCCTAAGCTAACCGCAGTCGGGATGCGCTCCGTTTGGTAATAGTAAGCCGCGATGTCCTCCGCAATCTCCCCGGTAAGAAGTGGCGAGTGTGCGGTATAGGGCTCTTTCATACCATAGTCTCGGATAATCACTAAAGCCCCTTCCTTCCCGACAAACTCCGCTACATTCGGACTTCCGTTTTCTTTCGGCTGAACTTCGGTTTCGGGATTTTCGATATATCCCTTGACGTGACCGTCTCCGTCAGCAGTCGTGATGAGCATGCCGCCCGGACCGTCTCCCCGTATTTGCAGGGTCAGGCGATCATCCGCATTTTTTAGATCGGCCGCCAAAAGCAGGTTCGCCGTAAGCAGTCGTCCGAGTGCCACGGTTGCCGTCTTCGACAAGCCGTGAATCTTACGCGCCTCTTCTACGACCGCATCGGTTCGGATGAGAAAAATTCGGAATGAATAAGCATTATCGATCGAGCGTACGAGTTGATCCATATTTCCTCCAATTAAAAACCCCAGTTTCCACTGGGGTAGTCTTCATACGATTTCAAGTATTATAACTTTATTACGTTTGAAGCTTGCGGGCCTTTTTCGCCTTCTGTAATGTTGAACTCGACTTCTTGTCCTTCGTTAAGGGTTCTGAATTCTCCAGTATCCTCTAAAGCCGAGTAATGAACGAAAACGTCCTCGCCCTCTTCAGTTGATAAAAATCCGTATCCTTTTGTTGCGTTAAACCATTTAACTGTTCCTTTAGCCATGTGTTGCAATTCCTCCTGAAACAAACTTGTGATCGATTGACCACTTTTTATACTATACTACTTATAATCCGATCTGTCAACGTTTACACGCGAATTTTCACTTTTTTATTTTCTGATGGATTAAAGAGACCTACTTTTTAGCGATCCAAACGAAGCGTTCCGCATCTGCATCCGCTCTGCGCCGACGATACCCGTCTGTGCACAGAACCTGCCGAAATCCGGCATTCCGAAGAAGTTTTTCGATTCGAGATCGTGAATAGGCTCGGATCGTCTGCTTTTCGTTCTCTCGGATATAGCAGTCTCCCTCTTTTCGAAACAAATGCAGATGATACGCGAATCGCGTTCGGTCGATTCGTTCGGTCTCCCACGCCATGAAGTGGCTCGCGTCTGTATATACTATCGCACCGCTTCGGCTTCTGTCAATGAAGACACGCGGGTTTAAGAGATCGAATACGAGCGTTCCGCCTTTCGGCAGGGATCGAAATGAAGTATCCACGACTTTCTTGATTTCCCCTACGTCGTTAAGATAATGAAACACATCGAGGCAAAAAATCCGACACGAAAAGTCCGTCTCCTGTGGAAGCGCCGCGATATCTTGGCATCGGTAATGCACGGGAAGCCCCATCGTCTTCTCTTTGGCGATCGCAAGCATCTCCTCGGAACGGTCAATGGCGGTAACTTCCAAGCCCGCTTCTGCGAGCGCTTTTGTGAGGTGGCCCGCACCGCATCCTCCTTCGAGAATGCGGTCTCCCGCCTGTAAGTTTGCCGCGCCCATCACGAATTTCGCCATGTTTTCATACGGCTCTTCCTCGTGCCATCGATTATAGTAGTGGGCAAATGCACTATACATCTTTATCGCGTATCGAGTGCGGCAACTTTTCCATTTCCTGCACCTTTCGAATTCTTCGAAGTTCAAGCAAAATCTTATTCAATGTGTATTGGATGCTGACCAATATCATAAAAAAGAGTACGACCAGCACGATTTCGTAACGCATGGCACCCTCCGTTTTCGTACGATTCGATTACTCGAAATAAGCTAACGCTTCCCCCGCTAAGTAGAGCGAACCCATAATGTAGAGCTCACGCACACCCGGAACTAGAACTGCACTTTCGACAGCTTCTTGAAGCGAATCGAAAGTGCGGACCCCATCATCCCTTGCGTACATTTCTCTTTTCACGAATGCGGTGTCCCATGATCTGGGATCGTCCACCGGAACGAGATACAGTCGCTCAAAGCTTTCTCTCCAATAATCCAAAATCTCTTGTGACTGCTTATCTTCCATCATACCGATGATCCCGACCGTTCCGTCGATCGCTCGTTCTTCCTTTGCAAACGCCTCGATCGCGTGGCGGTTATGCGCGCCATCGATGATCACGTACGGATCTTTTCTGACCCACTGCCGGCGACCGGGAATAAACGCCTTTTCGATCCCTTCTTGGATATCAAAGAGCGAGATTTCGGGTAAGATTTCCAACACTGCGGTCGTTGCGAGTACGGCGTTCTCCGCTTGATAGGATCCCGCCATCCGCGTCGAGAGCTCCGTTTCCTTCGTCTTCCAAATGAATCGGTTCCCAAGTGGACTGTGTTCGATCATCTCGATTTCTGCAGGGTCGATCAAGCGAATCGGCGCTTTTTTTCTCGAGGCTGCAAGCTGCAGTACTTCCGTCACGCTTTCCACTTGTGGCGCGGATACAACCGGGACCCCTTCTTTGATAATCCCCGCTTTGTTTTCCGCGATCTCGACTAAATTCCGGCCGAGTCGCGGCATGTGATCGAGTCCGATCGGGGTGATTACGGAGAGGATCGGCATCAGAATATTCGTCGCATCTCCGGTACCCCCGATCCCCGCTTCGACCACGGCGAAATCCACACCGGCTTCTCGAAATGCAACGAGTGCCGCATAGAGTTGGAGGGTGAACGCGCGGACATTCTCCCCATCGGGCATCGATCCGATCGCCACTTGTACCGTATCGGCTGTTCGCGCGAATCGGTCCCGCTCACAATTGTGCCCGTCGATTCGAATTCTCTCCGTAAAGTCGAGCACATGCGGAGAGGTGAAGTGTCCCACGCTCTCCCCATGCTGTTTCAAAATGCTCGCGATAAAGGTTCCGGTCGACCCCTTACCGTTGGTGCCGGCGATATGGATGATTCGAAATGCATTCTGGGGATTCCTCAGCCTTTCCAATCCTTCCAGAATCAAATTAGGGTCCGTATCCGAACCGTATCGCTTCGAGTCATCCAAAAAGGCTAATGCCTCTTCAAAATTCACTACCGAAAGCCCTCCAAGTTCTTGAGGCTCGCTCTCGTCTCTTCCATCTGCTTTTCGTATGCGGTCAGTTTTTCTCTTTCCGTCTCGACCACGGCCTCTGGTGCTTTGGAAACAAATCCTTCATTCGAGAGTTTCCCTTCGAGTCGTTTCACCTCTCCATCCAGTTTTTTGATTTCCGCTTCGAGGCGCTCCGTCTCCTTCTCGAGATCCAAGAGATCCGTCATCGGTAAAAAGACTTTGTGTCTTCCGAGTACGATCGGCAGGCATTGGTTGATTCTCTCTTCGTCTTCCGTAACAACCTCGACACCCGTTCCAAAGCCCAGCTTGATGAGATGAGCCGCGTTTTGCGACAACTTTTCCAAGACAGCATCCTCTTGCGAAGCGAGATAAATTTCCGACTTGCGCTGCGGAGAAATGCTTTTTTCTTGTCTGAGGTTTCGGATCGCGATGACGGTTTCGATCACGAGGTTCATCGCATCGATCGCATCTCGGTCGTGTATTTTCAGTACACTTCCGTACTGTTGATTCATCAGAAGGCCGGTTGAACCCGGGAGGAAAGCATAGATCTCTTCCGTAATAAACGGAATAAACGGATGCAATAATAGCAGGATCTCGCGCAACACGGTGGTCAACACACCCATCGCGATGTCCTTTTCGGGGCCTTGCTCGTACAGCCTCGGCTTGACGAGTTCGATATACCAGTCGCAAAAGTGATTCCAGGTGAACTCGTAAATTCGATTTGCAGCCAACCCGATTTCGTATTTGTCCATATTGCGGTTGATCTCATCGGTCGCTTCAGAAAGCAAACTTAAGATCCAACGGTCTTCCGTTTTGAGATTTTCCTCTTCCAATTGGTATTCTTTGCCCTCTTCGGCATACATCAGCACGAAGCGGGAAGCATTCCATAATTTATTGGCGAAGTTTCTCGCCTGCTCCACCTTTTCGATGTGGAATCGCATGTCGTTTCCGGGGCTGTTTCCCGTCACGAGCATGAAGCGAAGTGCGTCTGCCCCGTATTGGTCGATAATTTCCAACGGATCGATCCCGTTGTTTAGCGACTTGCTCATCTTTCGCCCTTGCGCATCCCGGATGATCCCCGTGAGATACACGTCGTGGAAGGGCACCTCCTTCATTGAATAGAGGGAAGAAAAGACCATCCGAATAACCCAAAAGAAGATAATGTCATACCCGGTTACCAGTACATCGGTCGGGAAGAAATAGTCCAGGTCTTCCGTTTGATCCGGCCAGCCCAATGTGGAAAAAGGCCAAAGTGCGGAAGAAAACCAGGTGTCGAGCGTATCCTCATCTCTAGTGAAGTTGTGACTGCCGCATTTCGTGCAAGCATCGGGCACCGTGCGCGATACGATGACTTCATCGCAGTCGTCGCAATAATATACGGGCAGTCTGTGCCCCCACCAAAGTTGCCTCGAAATACACCAGTCGCGGATGTTTTCAAGCCAAGAGAGATACACTTTCCCAAAGCGGTCCGGTACGATCTTGAGCCGCTTGTCGTGGTACACCTCGATCGCTTCTTTCGCCAGCTCTTTCATCGCTACAAACCACTGTTTGGAAATCAACGGCTCAATCACCGTACCGCAACGTTCGCAGTGCCCGACGGCGTGATCGTGGTCTTTGATCTCCACTAAATAGCCTTGTGCGCTGAGGTCTTCTACAATCTTGATCCGCGCGTCTTCCCTTGTGAGGCCCGAATACGCATACCCTTCCGCGATGTGTCCGGTTCCCGTTAAGATGATACACTGCCCAAGGTCGTGTCTTTCCCCCACGATAAAGTCATTCGGGTCGTGTGAGGGGGTGATCTTCACCGCTCCGGATCCGAAAGAGGGGTCTACGTATTCATCTGCGATGATCGGGATTCGTCTGCCTACTAAAGGTAAAAGAACCGTCTCTCCGATCAAATTTTTATAGCGCGCATCCTCCGGATGAACGGCAATCGCAAGGTCTCCCAACATGGTCTCGGGCCTTGTCGTCGCGATTTCGATTCCGCTTTCCGAGCCTTCTTCAAACGGATAACGGATCGTCCACATATGGCCGTGGGAATCTTCATGTTCGACTTCCGCATCGGAAATGGCTGTACCGCAGTTGACGCAGTAGTTGATGATGCGGTCGCCACGATAGATATAGCCGTCATCATAGAGCTTCACAAACTGCTCTTCGACCGCGCGGCTCAAACCCTCGTCGAGCGTGAAGCGCTCCCTTTCCCAGTCACAGGATACGCCCAGCTTTTCCAATTGATGGTTGATCTGCCCGCCGTATTTCGCGGTCCAGTCCCAGGCTTCTTTTAAAAAGCCGTCTCTTCCGAGCTCTTCTTTCGAGTTGCCATCCGCCGTGATCTTTTCTACGACTTTTGCTTCGGTCGAGATGCTCGCATGGTCCGTGCCCGGCATCCAAAGCGCAGCAAAGCCTTGCATCCTCTTGTATCGAATTAAGATATCCTGAATCGTGCTACCCAACGCATGGCCCATGTGAAGAGCGCCTGTAACATTGGGAGGCGGCATCATGATCGTATACGGTTTTTTATCGGGGTCGATTTTCGTATGAAAACTCCCCGACTCTTTCCAGGTCGTGTAGATACGATCCTCAAAACTTTTCGGATCGTAAGTTTTTTCCAAATTGTTCATAGTTCCTCCTCAATTAAAAAACCGCCCGCCCACATAGGGCGAACGGATCGCGGTACCACCTAATTTCCGTATCAATACGGCTCTTTTCATGTCTAACGCCATGACCCGACCCCGATAAGGTAACTCACGGACGACCTTCCGCTGCAAAATACCGGAAACTTCCACCAACCGTTTCCTCTCTATAGGGATCACAGCGTACTCCTCCCGCTCATAGTCTGACTTCAGTATACGAAAACAGCACGGCTTCTGTCAACGGGTTATAATGCGAAACATTGACACCCCGATCGTTATGAACTAAACTTATTAATGGAAGAGGAAATCATATCGCCAAAAAAAATCACAACAATTTAGGAGGATGTATGATGGAAAAGAAGTATGTATACGCGTTTCATGAAGGCAACAAAGACATGCGTAACCTCATGGGCGGAAAAGGGGCAAACCTCGCGGAAATGACCACACTCGGACTTCCCGTGCCACCCGGATTCACCGTAACGACCGAAGCTTGTAATCGCTATTACGACGAGAACAAGACGCTTTGGGACAGCCTGGTCGAAGAGATCAAGCAACATATGAGCGAATTGGAGAAGCAAATCGGAAAATCGTTCAACGATTCGGAAAACCCTTTGCTCGTTTCGGTACGATCGGGAGCGGTCTTCTCGATGCCGGGTATGATGGACACCATCCTCAATCTCGGACTCAACGACGAATCCGTCAAGGGAATTGCTAAGTCCACCGATAACCCCCGTTTCGCATTCGACAGTTACCGCAGATTCATCCAAATGTTTGGCGATGTCGCAATGGAAGTGCCCAAGCATTTCTTCGAAGAGGCACTGACCGAAAAGAAAGCGCAAGTCGGAGCAACTTTGGATACGGACCTTTCGGCTGAAGACCTAATGGCACTTGTCGATACTTATAAAGAAATCATTCGTAAAGAATACGGTTCGGAATTCCCGCAAGATCCCTTTGAGCAACTCAAATTCTCGATCGAAGCGGTATTCCGTTCGTGGAACAATAACCGTGCACAAGTTTACAGAAGACTCCATCAAATTCCGGACGACCTCGGAACCGCGGTCAATATCCAATCGATGGTATTCGGAAATATGGGCGATACCTCGGGTACGGGTGTAGCCTTTACGAGAAACCCGGCTACCGGCGAAAACAAACTCTTCGGCGAGTTCTTAATGAATGCACAAGGAGAAGACGTCGTAGCGGGAATCCGCACGCCAAATGAAATCAGCCTCCTAAAAGAAATCATGCCCCAAGCTTATGATCAATTTGTAGACGCTACCCACAAGCTCGAAGCTCATTATCACGATATGCAAGATATCGAGTTTACGATCGAGAACGGAACGCTGTATCTGCTTCAAACGCGCGCCGGAAAGCGCACGAGCCCTGCAGCGATTCAAATTGCGGTTGATCTCGTAGAAGACGGCGTCATTACGAAAGAAGAAGCGATTCTTCGCGTAGACCCGGACGGGCTGAACCAATTGCTCCACCCGAATTTCGACGAAGAAGAACTCAAAACCTCTCAAGTCATCGCAAAAGGCTTGCCCGCATCGCCTGGAGCCGCATCCGGTAAGATCTATTTTACTGCGGAAGATGTAACCGAAGCCAACAAGCGCGGAGAAAGAGCGATTCTCGTTCGTCAAGAAACCTCTCCGGAGGACATCGAAGGCATGATCGCGGCACAAGGCATCCTGACCGCACGTGGCGGGATGACTTCGCATGCGGCGGTAGTCGCACGCGGCATGGGGAAATGCTGTGTTGCCGGTACGACTTCCCTACGAATCCAAGAATCCACAAAAACGATGAAAGCCGGCGATCTCGTCCTAAACGAAGGCGACTATATTTCGCTGAACGGATCTACCGGTGAAGTGTATCTGGGCGATATCAAGAAAGTCGACCCCATCCTCTCGGGTTCCTTTGCTACCTTTATGGAGTGGGTTGACGAAATTCGTACGATGAAAGTTCGCACCAACGCCGACAACCCGCGTGACTCCAAGCAAGCGATCGAATTCGGCGCGGAAGGCATTGGCCTTTGCCGTACCGAGCACATGTTCTTCCAAGAAGACAGAATCCCGTCCGTTCGCAGAATGATTCTGGCAAAAACACTGGAGCAACGAGAAGAACCGCTTAACGAGATCCTCCCGATGCAAAGACAAGATTTCTACGAGATCTACCAAGTCATGGGAGACCGTCCTGTAACGATTCGACTCTTAGACCCGCCGCTTCATGAATTCTTGCCGACGCACGCGGATGATATTGCGGAACTCGCAAAGTCGATGGGAGTCAGCCAAGAAGAATTGCAAGAACGAGTGGACGACCTGCACGAATTCAACCCCATGCTCGGACACAGAGGGTGCCGTCTCGCTATCACGTATCCTGAGATTTACCGTATGCAAGCGCGCGCGATCATCGAAGCGGCCCTCCAAATTAAAAAAGAAGGCCACACGATCCTGCCGGAAATTATGATTCCGCTCATCTGCGACCCCGTCGAACTCGTCTACGTCAAGAAAGAAGTAGTCGAAGAAATCGACCTCGTATTCGCAGAACAAAACGACTCGATCGAATATCTCGTAGGCACCATGATCGAGATCCCAAGAGCCGCACTCCTTTCCGATGAAATCGCAAAGAGCGCCGACTTCTTCAGCTTTGGAACGAATGACCTCACGCAAATGGGGTACGGATTCTCGAGAGACGATGCGGGTACTTTCCTCAGCGAGTATGTCGAAAAGAAAATCTTCGACGAAAGCCCCTTCGACAGCCTCGACCAATCGGGGATCGGCAAACTCGTCGAGATCTCTGCGAAACTCGGAAGAGAAGCAAATCCGGAGATTCACTTGGGAATTTGCGGCGAGCACGGCGGTGACCCGAAGTCGGTAGAATTCTTCTACAGAGCCGGACTCGACTATGTATCTTGCTCCCCGTACCGCGTTCCGATCGCAAGACTGGCAGCCGCGCAAGCAGTCGCCAGAGAGACGACCAAAATCAGAAAAGACATCTAAGATTCACTATACAAAAATGATGATCGAATAAAAAAAGCCTGTAATCCGTTGTAATCACAACGTGTTACAGGCTTTTTGAATGCAGTGAGTGACAACCGAAAGGCCTTCAAGACCAAACTTGCAAGTACTCGAATCGCGACGGATCTCCCCTACCGTTTCTTCCAATTCGAAGGCATGAACAAAGCTAAGATCGGAAAAATTTCGAGTCGTCCCAATAACATACACCACGACAGCAGAAACTTTGCGATGTCGTTCAAGTGTCCGTAGTTTTGCATCGGTCCCACGAGCGCAAGTCCGGGGCCTATGTTGTTGAAAGTAGCGGCCACCGCGGAAAATGCGGATACGAGGTCGAGATGATCCAATGTCAAGATAAGCACCGAAGCGCTAAAGATCACGAAGTAGACGAAAAGATACAGCCCTACCGCTTTCATTAAATAGTCCGGGATGGGTCTCTCGTCCTGCTTTGCAGGAACTACTTGATTCGGTCGGATCGACCGCTTTAGCTGTTCGACGCTACCCTTCCATAGGATCACGATTCGCGATACTTTGATCCCGCCACCTGTCGATCCGGCGCATGCGCCAATGAACATCAGTAGCAGCAAGACGGCTTTCGCAAAGACAGGCCAGACGTCAAAGTCGGTGTTTGAGTACCCGGTAGTCGTGATGATCGAAGCCACTTGGAAAAACGAATCCACCCAAGCTTTCCAGGAAACGGCATATTGCGGGAGGATCGATAGGGCGATACATACGACTGCGGCCGCTATGATCCCAAGATAAACACGCAGCTCATCATTCTTGAGCGCAAGCTTCGTCTCCCTCAGAATCAGCAAGTGGTAAATATTAAAGTTCACCCCGAACAAGATTACAAATACGCCGACTACGATATCTAAGTAAGCTGAATTATAAAAGGCCATACTGTTATTCTTGATCCCAAACCCTCCGGTACCGGCTGAGCCGAATGCGATCAGAATGCTGTCGAAAACCGGCATCCCGCCGAGGATGAGAAGCAGAATCTGCACGAGTGTCATCCCGATGTAGATAATGTAAAGGATGCGAGCCGTTCGGGCCACGCGACTGACCAACTTTCCCACGACGGGGCCGGGCGATTCCGCTCGAAGGATATGGATCGATCGTCGATTGACTTTCGGCATGATCGCCAATGCGAACACTAACACGCCCATGCCGCCGATCAAGTGGGTAAAACTTCGCCAAAAAAGAACCGAATGCGGTAATGCCTCTACATCGGCGATGACGCTGGCTCCAGTCGTCGTAAAGCCGGATACGGTTTCAAAGAATGCATCGATAAATCCGGGGATCGATCCGGTCAAGATAAATGGGAGTGCGCCAAAACCGGAGAGTAGGATCCACGAAAGCGCCGTGATCGTCATCCCCTCTCTCGCAAACATCGAATCGGTCTTCGGTACAATCGCGGCCAAAGCGGTTCCGACACCGAAGGTGATGATGATGGAAAGGATCCAGCTCATCTGGGTAGTTTCTTTGTAAATTGCGCTCACAAAGAGCGGGAGAAGAAAAAACAAAGCTTCCAGTCTTAGCATTCTCCCCAGAGTATGAAATACCATGCGTGAATTCAAAATCTACACCAACAATTCTCTTCAACCGGCGTCTTGTAAATTGATGTGTAACATCCGCGGGTGGAAGTATAATCTCCCGAAATGGGAGTTTTAATCGTGTATTTTTACATTGGTCGCCAGCCGTAGAACAAGATTTTGCTTCGACTAGAGCGATTGATCGCGGTTCTGAATATACGGATATGCGCGTTTAATATAAGTTAAGAGAGCGATCCAGTTCAATAGGAGCACGATAGCAAAAGCAAGGTGCAAGATCGCAGGGGCCACGTCGAGGATCAGAAGCACAATGGCTATGTAAAAGAAGATCGTAGCCAGCTTCCCATATCGGTTGGAAGGAATCGATTCGTGAATGCCGCGAAAGTACAACCACAGTCCCCCTGCGATGAGGAGTGCTTCTTTCAAGAGCAATCCCAGAAAAAACCACAACGGGATGATCCGAACCTGTACCAAGGTCAACAAGACCGTAAGGCTCATGAGTTTGTCCGCCAAGGGATCGAGCGCCGCCCCTACTTTGGTCTTCATGTCGAAAGTGCGGGCGATCCATCCGTCCAGCCAATCCGAAAAGCCGGCGATTAAAACGATAATCCCGGAAATGAGGCGCGCGTGATCCATACTTCCGTAAAAAAAGTACAAATACGCGCCGATCAAAAGGATTCGAAAGATCGAGATCAGATTCGGAATATTGAATGCGGTTTCTTTCTTCAAATCGTTGCGCACCTCCCTATTGCAAAAATCCTACTTTACGATACACCTTGGTTAAGGTCTTATTTCCAACATAATGAGCCTTTTCGGCTCCTGCCCGATACACTTTCTCAAGTGAATCTTTGTCTGCCATGATGTCTCGGAATCTTTGCTGAACTGGAGCCAAGTGATGTGCGATCAATTCACCGAGCTCTTCTTTAAACACCGAATACTGGGTATCTCGATATTGCGCGACGACCGATTCGATACTTTGCCCCGAAAAGGAGTGATACAGCTGAATCAGATTCATCAGACCCGGCTGCGATTCGTCGTAACGGAAATCTCCGGTGGAATCCGTAACCGCCTTTCTGACTTTTCGAATGATCGTGTCCTTATCGTCCAGCATAAGGATATACGCGTTCGGATCCGGATCGGACTTCGACATTTTCACGGCCGGATTCTTTAAGCTCATGATCTTTCCGATGCGCTTGTCGATCACACCTTCGGGGACTACGAAGGTCTCCGAATAACGATTGTTAAACCGTTCCGCTAGATCTCTCGCCAATTCGATATGCTGGCGTTGGTCTTCCCCTACCGGCACATAGTCCGCTTGGTATAAGAGGATGTCCGCTGCCATCAATACCGGATACGTAAACAGCGCTGCGTTTAGATTCTCTTCCGATTTTTGCGACTTGTCCTTAAATTGCGTCATTCGAGAGAGTTGCCCCATATAGGAGATGCTGTTTAAGACCCAGGTCAATTGCGTGTGAAGCGGCACTTGCGACTGTACAAATACGACACTCTTCTCCGGATCGACCCCTACCGCCAATAGATAGGCCAACACTTCTCGCGTTCTCTTTCTTAAATCCGCCGGCTTCTGCGGCACGGTTATGGAGTGGAGGTCCGCTACGGCGAAGAAGCTGTCGTAATCATCTTGTAAACCGGGAAACTGTTTTAACGCCCCCAGATAATTCCCGATCGTGAGCTCTCCGGAAGGCTGCACCGCACTGAACACAACTTTCTTATTCATTTATTTCTCCTAACTATTTGCTTTTCTTATGTAGATTCAGTATAGCAAAATGACGAAAACGAAACAACTACACCTTTCGCCAGGTTGAGGGCATCATCAACACCAGGATCGGGAAGAGTTCCAAACGTCCGATCAACATGATCAAACATAAAAAGAGTTTCGCCCAACCGGCGAGGCCTCCGTACGCCACGGGCTCTCCGATGATTTCCAAACCGATATTATTTAACGACGACAAGGTTGCGGTAAAGGCCTGCAACAAATTCAGCTCTGTGTAGGCGAGTATCATTAAGGTCACAAAAAATAGGCAAACATACACAAAGATGTAGATCCCCACGCTTTTGATCAGCGAATCCGGCAATTGATGCCCATCCATTTGAATGGGAATGACGCGATTGGGGTTCACAAATCGTTTCGCTTCTTGATAGGCACCTTTCCCCAAGATCAGGACTCTCGAGATCTTCAGGCCGGCTGCGGTTGACCCGGCGCAGGCGCCGATCAGCATTAGGATCATGAGTAGCGCTCGGCTGTGTAAAGTCCAGTTGTGGATATTCGTCGTCCAATAGCCGGTCGAGGTGAGAATGGAGGTCACATGGAAAAAGGAATCTCGATAGGCTTCACCCGCCGAAAGACTATTTCCGGCCATCGCCATCAAGTCTTGGGCGATAAAGATGGTGCTGGCAAAGATAATCAATAGATACGCACGGAACTCTTCGTTTCGAAAAGCCAGTCGCGTCCGATTCATGACGAACAAAAAGAAGATATTAAAGTTGATCCCAAACAGCATGGTAAACACCGCCACGACGATCTGGATATAAGTGGAATGATAATAGGCGATATTCGCATTCCGAATCGCAAATCCGCCGGTTCCGGCCGAACCGAATGCCAAGAGCATACTCTCAAAAAATGGAATTCCGCCGAGCATCAAGAATACGATATTCAAAATGGTGAGGCTTATGTAGATCGAATATAAGATTCTGGCGGTCGTGACCATCTTGCTCGCAAGCTTTCCCACCGTCGGCCCCGGGACTTCCGCCCGCATCATCAGGATCGATCGTTTGTTGACTTTCGGCATGATGGCGAGGGTCATCAACAATATCCCCATGCCGCCCATGTACTGGGTAAAGCTGCGCCAGAAAAGCACGGACGGGTACAGCCCTTCCACGTCGAGCACGACGGACGATCCGGTCGTCGTGAAGCCGGATACCGTTTCAAAGATCGCGTCGATATAGTTCGGAATATCACCCGTCAAAGTGTAGGGAACGGCACACGTGACGGAAAGCAAGATCCATGCAATGGCAACGATCGCCATCCCGTCTTTCGGAAACATATCCGACGAAGGCACCTTGATTCTCATCAGAAGACTCCCCACGATAAATGTGATCACCATGCAAAGCATCCAAACGGGATGCGTCCCGTCCTGAAACGCAGCTGCCACGAGGATCGGCAACAAATAAAGTACGGATACGATCCGCAAAATTCTTCCGATTACCTGAATGATCATGGGGAAGTTCATAGTTTCTCCTATTCACCGCGTCGTGCGGAAGCTTTGTTTTGCTCAATCGTGGCCGGTCCAATGGGTTCAGAGTACTCTTTAAACGAGCAATTCGCTGAAATCTTTAATTCCGGTTTTTGTCGTCACGACGATCGCGCGGTCTCCGGGTTGAAGTTTCGTCTCCCCATGGGGGAACATGAACAACTTTTTTCGAACGATATACACAATTAACGCATCTTTTCGCAGCGGCAATTCCTTTAATGGTATATTGGTAAAGAGTGGGTTCTCTGCTATGGCAAACTCGATCGCCTCGACTCGATTTTCGACCATCTTATAAAGGGTCAATATCTCCGAGCCGTCGTGGTTTTGATAAGCGCGAACCGCTCTGACGATCAGATTCGCCATCAGATTCTTTGGGGTCACAACGGTTTGCAAACCGACATTGTGAAGGATTTTTAAGAGTGAAGTGCGGTTGACTTTCGTGATTGTCCGCGGGATATTTAAAGAGGCCGCATACATCGAGATCAGAATATTCTCTTCATCGATTCCCGTCAGTGCAACCGTTGCATCATAGTGCCTGAGCCCTTCCGCATCCAATAATTCCTGGTTCGTACCGTCTCCCTGTACGACGATCGCTTGCGGATAGATCATCGCGAGTTCTTCGCACTTTTTCAAGTCCATTTCGATAATTTTCAGCTTCTTACCGGCTTTGATGAGCCGTTTCGCCAGATAATGGGTAATCCGGCCGCCACCGATGATAAATACATTGTTGATATACTCTTTGCTAAAGCCTAAAGTCATGCTGAAACTGGAAAGGTCACCCGACGAGCCGGTAACATAGATCTGATCGCCTTCTTGGAGCACGAAATCTCCCCTCGGGATCATGACCTCTTCCCCCCGTGTCACGACACACACCAGCACGGATATCCCAATCCCTCTCAGCTGGTTTAAGGCCATTCCATGGAGTACACTCCCCTTTTCGACCGGGAGTTCGACCAGATTTACTTTCCCAGCAGAAAAGGACTCTACATCCAATGCATGCGGAAATTTGAGTATGCGCTCGATATCGTAAGCGGCTGCTTGGTCGGGATTGATGACGAGGTCGATCCCCATTTTCTCGATCATAAATTCCAAGTGCTCCGCGTATTCGGGATTTCGAACACGGGCGATCGTAAAGCTTGCCCCCATTTGTTTCGCCATCAGCGCGGAGATGATATTGATCTCGTCGCTTTCCGTTACCGACAAAAACATATCGGCCGTACTCACATTTGCATTATCCAATACCTCATAATTCGTCCCATTGCCTTCAAAGCCGATGATGTCGTACTCTCCCATCAGATTCTCTACGACGCGAGGGTCCCGGTCGATTAAAGTGAGGTCATTTCCTTCATCCGAAAGATGTTCGATCAGGGTTTCTCCAACTTTGCCCCCGCCGATAATCATTATATGCATCGCAATCTCCTTTTGATATGTAAGGGAATTATATCAATCCCAAAAGACGAGTACAAGATAACGCCTGAAAGCATTCTACGAAGATGGATTCCGGACTGTACAAAACCGACTCGCGCAACTCAAAAAGCGGACGACTGGCATCCGCTTCTCATTACGCTTCTAATTCCTCGGCGGATTCCAATTGCAGATCCGCTCGTTTCCACGTTTTGTATTGGTCTAAGATATCATACAGTTGTCTGATGACATAGCCGAGTACCACCGCATCGTCCATAAACCCGAGTCCCAAAATAAAATCCGGCAAGATATCGATCGGCGTAATCAGATACGTGAGCCCGGCTACGATCAATAAGATTGAAGACTTGCTGATCGCACGATACTGCCCTTTTCTGTAATCGGATAAGAGTTGCCTGAGTATTTTGATGTCATCATACATCGCACGGATACCGAATTTTCGGCTCTTTCCTTCCGAATCCCGCAGAAGCTCGTCCATCTTGTCACGATCTTCATAGATTTTCTTTGCGCGGGGCGTAAAGCGTTTCAAAACCGATTCAGCGCGTATTGGCAATTCGATCACCCCCAAATTCCAATGATTATATACCCGAATCCGGTAGTTTCAATCGGGTCACGTCCGAATCCGTAACGCTACTCTCGCACTTGCCCGTTTTCCAGCTGTAGCCTCGTACGATAAAAATGGACAAACCAAGGATACAACACGAGTCCCTTCAAGGACGCACTTATCGCGATCGCCATGAAAATTCCCGTCAGCCCGAAGATAGGTTCCAAAAGGAGAGCCAATGGAATGCGAAGTGCATTTCCTGCGATCCCCAATGCGCTCGGATAGACGGTATTTCCCGTTCCTTGAAATACGCCGCTCGCGATGATTTCGAGGCTCATCGGGATTTGCGAAAGCCCCGCTACGATCAGATAAACCCGGCCTGCCTGTAAGGCTTCCGCATCCGCCCCGACGAAGATGCCCATTAGGGGTTCCGCAAATCGTACCAGGATCACCATCGCGACAAACGCGACGCTCACCCCTACGAGAGTCCCTTTCTTAAATCCCTGCCACACGCGGTCCAGCCTTCCCGCTCCGAAGTTCTGTGCGGTAAACGCCATCAGAGCACTCGATAAGCCTAACAACGTGAGCCACCCAAGCGACTCCACTTGGACTCCGATCCCATATGCGGCAAACGGACTTGCGCCGTAAAAAGCGACAAATCTCGAGATTAACGCAGAAACCAATGCGAAAAAGATGGACTGCAAAGATGCCGGGAGACCCATGCGAGCGATTCGACGCATGGTAGGAAGCCCGGCGTGCCGGAACCGATCCATTTTGTGAAATACGGAATGCCGTTTCATCACGAAACCGACAAACACCAAGGTGATCATCCCTTGCGCGATTACCGTAGCCAGCGCTGCCCCCATCACACCCAACCCTGCAGAGAAGATCAAGATCGGGTCGAGAATCATATTCACCACAAGGCCGATCGCATTCACAAAGAAAGAGGTTCGGCTGTCCCCCGCCCCATTTAGGATTCCCACGATCAACGGATTCAAAAAGGTGAAAAGCATCCCTGCCGCAATCACTCGAAGATACACGACGCCATCCGCGTTGACGATCGGGTCCGAAATGCGGAAGAAGCCCACGATCGATTCGCTAAAGGTAAAGATCGCGAGACCGTATACCAGGGAGGTCGCGATGCTTAAAACAAATGCGGAATCGATCCATCGCTTCACACCCTCTTCATCCCTTGCCCCGAGTGCCTGCCCTACCCCGATCTCCGACCCGATTCGTGTCAACAGGCTGAGTGCATTCGCGATCCACATCGCATAGCCCGCCATCCCCGCCGAAGCGACCCAATCGGTCGATCCTCTACCCAACCAAAACAGATCCATCAGATGATACGAAATTTGAATAAAGCTCGTCGCCATAATCGGCAAAGAGAGCCTGCTGATTTGTTGTAAAATATTTCCTTGTGTCAGATCTGTCCCTTTCATAAGCACCGCCTTCACGCCAATTGTACGGGATGTTCACAATTTAAACAATATATTTCGACGCTTGTTGTGATAGGATAGAAGAACCGAGGTGATTGAATTGACGACGATATTAGTAGTAGAAGATGAAAAAGGAATTTCCAATATCATGAAAGCCTATTTGGAGAAAGAAAACTTTACCGTGTTGCAAGCATTCGACGGGGTCGAGGCGATCAAGATTTTTTCCACAACACCCCTCTCCCTCATCATATTGGATCTCATGTTGCCGAAAATGAGCGGGGAAGAAGTTTGTGCGAAAGTAAGAAGTCGATCCAATATACCGATTCTGATGCTCACCGCAAAATCGGAATTGGAAGATAAAGTAAAGGGCTTTAAGCTCGGCGCGGACGATTATCTTTCGAAACCGTTTGAACCCGAAGAGTTGATCGCACGCGTTCATGCGCTACTCAGAAGATCCAATATAGGAACCCCAAATGCTTCTGTGATCACATTGGAAAACAGCAATTTAGTCATCGATCTCGACCAAATGACCGTCAAAAAGAATGGAACGGAGATCTTCCTGACCACCAATGAATTCAAAATATTGCAAACACTGCTGTCCAACCCCAATAAAGTCTTTACACGTGATGAGATCATCGAATTATCCTTCGG
>CAZFWK010000020.1:0-9427 GCA_964522555.1 uncultured Peptoniphilaceae bacterium
CAATGTATCCGCCCAATGCGATCACCATGCACAAAAGCACGGTGCGCATATGGTTCCCGGCGAGCGAACCCATCGTCCAATACACGATTTTATCCATCTGCTGCGCATAGAATACTAATAGAAGAGAAAGGCCCGCGGAAAAAAGTTGGCCTACAGCAATTCCCGCAAGGAGAACCCTTCCCTGGCGGAGGGTTCGGCCTTCTCGGCCAAGCTGATACACGATTCCCAACGCCGCCATCGCGCCGATAAATGCGAATACCGAAGTCGTGAGATTTCCCAAAAGCGTAGATCCCACACCGGTCGCGATCGCGATTGCCGCTCCAAGCGCCGATCCGGACGAAATCCCGATGATATACGGATCGGCGAGCGGGTTTCTGAATAGCCCTTGCAGTGTCAGTCCCGCCATCGAAAGCCCCGCACCCGCGACGACTGCAAAAAGCACCCGCGGCAATCGGATGCGATATAGGATCATCGCTTGCGTGTCGGGCAAGATCTCCGCTCCTCCAAAGATTTTCATCGCGATCGAGCAAAGCACATCCCACACTTCGAGGTCGGCCGATCCGATGGTAGAACAAATCAGCGTGGTGATGAGTAACAACACCACGCTGATCCCGATCGGTTTTCGTTTCACGATTATTTTTTGCGATCCGGATGAAGCAGATCCGCCACTTGTTCCAGACCCTCGATCAATCGCGGGCCGGGTCTCGAGATGAGGTCGGCGCTTACGGTCAGAACTTTGTCGTTTTTGATCGCGTCAAGATCCGCATAGCCCGGTCGTTGTGCGAGCGCGTCTTTGTTCAAGTTCGGGTCTCCGTCGTTGATCAAGTAGATTTGTGGATTCTTCGTCACGAGTTGCTCGATATCGTAATTTGAGTAGGGTTCGCTGTCGGCTGCTACATCTTCACCACCGGCCAGTTCGATGATTTCCGATATAAAGCTCCCTTTTCCCGCTACCATCAATGGATCGCCCCATACTTCATAGAAGACGGTGGGTTGCGGAAGTCCTGAAACAGAGGTGGCAACGGCTGCGCGGCGGTCCTTCATGTCCTGAACGATCTCAGCCCCTATTGCTTGGGTATTAGTGAGCTCCGCGACCTGGGAAATTTGCTCCATCACTTGATCCATCGACTGCGGGTAGTACCCGGCTACGGCGATCTTCGCGCCGGCCATCGGTTCTGCAAGCCCTTGGATCATACCGTTTGTGATTACGAGATCCGGGGTGAGTTCCGCGATTCGCTCGAAGTCGAACCCGTTTGCACCGCCGACCGTCTCGATCGTGGCGGCTTCTTGGGGGAAGTCGGAGAATTCCGAAGTACCGACCACCTTATCTCCCAATCCGAGTGCAAATAACACTTCGGTCACATTCGGTGCGAGCGACACGATTCGCTCGGGCGCCTTTTCGAGAGTCACCTCATTGCCCAAGCCGTCCTTCACGGTGATCGGGTATGCGGTTTCGTTCGCACCGGATGGTGCTTGCGCTTCCGTAACGGTTGCTTCCGTAGCGGCCGGCTTCACAGGCGCTTGTGTGGTGCATGCGGTAAGGGCTAATACGGCTGCCAGCCATACTGCCAATATCGATTTGCGTATCATTGTTGTTCCTCCTCATAAAAAATCCCCATTACGAGGGAATGGGGTGTCTGCTTACCTCTCCCTCCGAGGGTAATTTCTGTACAGGTATCCTGGCTTACGCTTCATCCTAGCGCATCCCTTCCCGGTTTCCCGGTGGATTGATGCATTCGTCGGCGATACAGTAGCGGGGGCTGCAACGGATTTTCACCGTTTTCCCTGCGACCTTGCGGTCTTATGAAATTATATCCTTATTATAACAAAGAGCGCTTAAAGTTCAACTGCGTCAGATCATGAGCGAGTAAAGGAGAGTCCGGTTTACCCCTTGAGGCCATATCCTGGCCGGCAATCGCTTCTTAACCAAGCGCAAGGTCATTCGCTTGGAGAAGCTATGCATGAGTCTTGCATTTCATTTTGAACAGCATCAAAATGCGCAAGGCTTGCAAGCGGTCCGTGAGCGTGCCGAAAGGGGTATGCCGGACTCGACTGAACGGACTTTGCTACCATTAATGAGCGCTTAAAGTTCAACAGCGTTCGCGATACTGTACAGGCATATGCCGTTTAGCGTGCAGATATCGCACATCGGCTTTCTCGCTTTGCAAACGCGCCTACCGTGCAAGATCAAAGCGTGATGCCCGTCGATCCAAAGCCTGTCCGGGATATTCTCCATCAACTGGCGCTCGGTCTCCTCCACATTCTTTGCGCTTACAAGCCCGATGCGATTCGCGACGCGAAACACATGCGTGTCGACCGCAAATGCCGGTACGCCGTACGCGTTCGACAGCACGACATTGGCAGTCTTTCGCCCGACCCCTGGAAGCTGTACGAGCTCTTCTCTTGTGCCGGGCACAGTACCATCAAAATCTTCCACGAGTATTTGCCCGGTCGCTTTAATGTTTTTTGCTTTCGACTTGTACAACCCGCATGTTTTGATGAACCCTTCTAGCTCTTCGATCGGCATTTCGGCATAGTCCGAAGCCGTTTTGGCGCGCGCGAAAAGCGCCGGGGTCACCAGATTTACCCGCACATCGGTACACTGTGCGCTCAATATCGTCGCGATCAAGAGCTCAAGCGGGTTTTCGAAATCGAGCTCCGCTCGTGCGCCGGGGTATTGGGCAAGCAATCTTTCCATGGCCAATTGCATATCACTTCTGCTTAATACATTCTCCGTCATTTCCACTCCATTTCCGTTTGGATCAGATCTACATCGTAATTCGACAAGATCATTTCCTCGATCTCATCGAGTACAGTTTCCGTATGGGATTCGGAATTGCTCACAACCGCGATCCCCAAAACCAAGATATTGTGTATGTCGTTCGCGCCGACTTCCGCCACCGATACATGGTAGCGGTTTTGAATTTTTCGGATCATGGACTGCCTTATGGATCGCTTTTCCTTCAAATTGAAGGCATATCGCAAACGAAACGTAAGCTCTCTGTACCCGACCATATGAAACACCTCGATTCAAATTGCTCCTGTAAGTCGCTTTATACTGTAGGCTGCAGCCGTCCGCAGCACTTCACTCTCACTTTGCAAGAACTTTTCCACGAGCGGCCGGTACTCGTTCGCTTGGAAGTTCCCGATTCCCAAAACCAAATTTCTTCGGATGATCGTAGGGCCGCGCCAAAAGGCGGAAGTATGCCCGTATTTTTCTTTAAACGCCTTCTTTGATAATTCCAGGTCCGAGTAGGGAATTGCCTCGCAGTCGTCCGTCTCCAACTTCCCAAGATGCGCATTTTTCGGGCATACGCGCTGGCAAATGTCGCAACCGTAGGCGGTTTTGATCAACTGCATCTCGCTTTCGGTCAGTCGGTTTTTTTGCGAGAGATACGAGACGCACCTTGACGCGCGCATTCGATAGTTGTCGATCGCACCATTCGGGCATGCTTGCTCGCACTTGCGACACGCCCCGCAACCGTCCGGCAACTCGGGCGGATCGGGAATCCCTGTGATCGGTGCCGTCGTTACGATCAGCCCCAAGTTGACATACGATCCGAAGCTTGGTTGAATCAAGTTTGTGTTCTTCCCGATGAAGCCCATTCCGGATTTCTGCGCGAACGGCCTTTCCTGCAAATTGCCCGTATCCACTTGCCACACCATGGGGTGTCCGGTACTTTTAGCCAGGTCATCGGAAAGCCTCTGCATTTTCGCTCCCATCGTACGATGATAATCCGTTCCAATGGCGATATCGGAAAGAGGTAGCGCATCGTTTCTCGGACTTCTTTTGATCATCGGATACGAAGAACAAAGCACGATCACATGCAGCGCTCCCGGGAGGATTTCTGCAGGATTTCTCGTCAAGCCGCGGGGTTTCGGTTCAAACTCCGTGCAATCACCTTGCTCCGAACGCTGCGCGATCCAATCCGCATGCTGCCGTATTTCTTTTGCATCGGTCACACCGGCATCGTCAAAGCCGATTCCCCTAACCGATTCGAGTAAATCCGAGTATTTGAGTTCTCCCACCGCTCTCCCACCTTTCCGTCATTATATCATAGCGGAAAATCCCATCTCGCAACCCTTCGTGTTATAATAGGAGATATTTGAAAGGGTGTGCACATTGTTTCATCGAAAGAAAATCTCATTAAAAAAACTCGATCTGCCGTTGGTTTTCACCGTATTGCTATTGTGCGGATACGGTCTGATCGTATTATATTCGGCGACTTTCAGCTTTAACACGTCGCGCTTTATCATGACTCAATTGATCTCCACTGTAGTAGGGTTGGTTGCGGTCTTCCTTTTAATTACGATCGACCAGGACTTCCTGAAGCAGATGCATATCCCGATCTATATCGTCATCAATATCCTCTTGGTGTTGGTATTGCTCTTCGGATCCGGAGAGGAGAGTTGGGGTGCGCGGAGCTGGTTGCGCTTTGGGCCGATCAGCTTTCAGCCGTCCGAGTTTGCGAAGATCGGGCTCTTGATTTGCCTATCCGCGTTCATCGAACGGAATCAAAGGACGCTCAGCAGCCCGAAAACTGTAATCCTGATGCTTATGTACATCGGTCTGCCGCTGGGGTTGATCGCTGCGCAGCCTGACTTCGGTACGCTGATGGTTTTCGTATTCTTCATTGCGATCATGTTGTTTTCGGCCGGGCTCGACCTCCGGTACTTCCTGACGGCAGCGGCTGCGGGGATCTTCTCCCTCCCGATCGCCTATGCCAGACTCGACGAATTCCAGCAAAACCGGATCTTAAACTTCCTGGATCCCATGCGAGACATCGGAAACACCGGTTACCAAGCGAACCAGGGGCGGATCGCAATCGGAAGCGGACAGTTTTCCGGGCGCGGCTATCTGCAAGGCGTTCAGACCCAATATAACTTTATCCCCACGAAAGAAACCGACTATATCTTCGCGGTACTGGTGGAAGAGTTGGGCTTTATCGGCGGGATGCTGTTGGTCTTTTTATACTCGGTGCTCCTATACCGCATGATCCAAGTCTCGATCCGAAGCAAAGACCTCTTCGGTAGGACTCTGTGCATCGGCGTCGCCGCCATGTTCCTTTTCCACATTTTCGAGAATGTCGGCATGACGATCGGCCTAATGCCGATCACCGGGATCCCGCTCCCCTTCTTCAGCTACGGCGGAACCTTCCAAGTGACCAATCTCTTTTGTATCGGACTCGTCCTCTCCTGTGCAATCCAAAAACAACCGCTGGACTTCAGCGAATAAAAAATCTCGGAGCTAAAGCTCCGAGACAGAACGTTGAAAAATTACTCGTTCATGTATATCAATTGCAAATTATGTATCGGAAGAATCGAAGAGTCAGTGACGGAATCAGGGGATGTCCATAAGTGCGACTCTGAGGCGAGTCCTCACCTTCTTCTTTATCGATCGAGAGGACGAAGTATCAGCTGGAGTGCGTTGGACTCCCCTGATGCAGTCACGGTTTATGCAAGTACATTCAGTTCATTTGACTTTATCTACAGTCAATCTCGGAGCATTGCGCCCCGAGATTTTTTTCGTCCTTATCCTTCGATCGCCTTCCCGAATTCGGGCAGCGTCATTTGATTCTTCGACGCTTCTCGCTGTGCTTCCTTTTCGAAATAGCACTTTCTGCAAAGCGGCTCGTACTCTTGCTGCGCACCGATCACGACGCGGTCGAGCGTTTCGGTCTTCCTGTGGCTCACCCAAGCATCTACCCCGCACCCCGCACAAACTGCGTGATGCTTGGTAAGGTAGTCCGCAACCGGCATGAGTTCCTTTACGATCTCAAAGGGCTTTGCCTGGAAATCCATATCGAGCCCCGCGATCACGAGCGTCTTGTTGTCGTTTAGAAGGTCGTTGATCGCATCCAGTATTTCTTTCGGAGAGTCTCCCATAAACTGCACTTCGTCGATCCCAATCACATCCACCGGATGGTTTTTCGCAAACTTCACAATATCCGCAATCGAGCGAACCGCCATGCACTGCATTTGGTTATTGTCGTGGCTGATGATCATATTCTTGCTGTAGCGGACGTCGATCGCGGGTTTAAATGCACTTACATTATACTTCGCGATCTGAAAGCGGTTCAAGTCTTTCCAAAGAGAAGAAGTCTTCCCCGAAAACATGCTCCCGGTGTGCAGGATCAGTTTGCCTTTATACTGATGCATTATTTCGCTTCGATCGAGAGGATTTTCACTTCCTCCATCGGGCGGTCCATGCGGTCCGTCGGGAGTTCCCCGATCCCGTCCACAATGTCCATCCCGCTGATCACGTGTCCAAATACAGCGTGCTTTCCGTCCAACCAGTACGCCCCGCCGTTTTCCTTGTACGCGCTGATGATCTCATCCGAGTACCCGCCTTGTTCACCGACCGACTTCATTTCTTCGATGATATTGTCCGGCGTATTCGGCACCGTCACGATAAAAAATTGGCTTCCGTTCGTATTCGGCCCGCGATTCGCCATGGAGATCGCACCGTAAAAGTTTCTCGCATCGTTGTCGAATTCGTCCTCGAAGGTCTCTCCGTAGATGCTCACGCCGCCACGACCCGTCCCTGTGGGGTCTCCACCTTGGATCATAAAGTCTTTGATCACGCGGTGGAACACGCCGTTGTCGTAATAGCCGTTTTTCGCATGCTCCGTAAAGTTCTGCACGGTCTTCGGTGCAACTTCCGGGAAGAGTCTCACGTGAATGTCGCCGCGATTTGTCTTGATGATATAAATTAAATCTTGTTCCGTTTCCGGTTTGTACTGATGTAACATAGCGCCTCCTTGCCCTTTCAGGCTATCTTTGATTGCTCCTAAAAATTCTTCCACATCCGCTTGGGTCGTATTAAAAGAGGTGACGATCCTTTGAACCTCGCCCTCGACATGGAGCGGATACTTTTCTTCCAGTTTTTCGTAGGCTTCCTGCGGCAATCGCATGAATAGAATATTGGCGTACGACTCGCGGTTCAGGACCGTAACCCCCAAATCCAGTAGCCTAGCGCGAATTATCTCCGTCATTTGGTTCGCTTGCTCGGCATTTTTCAGGTACAAGTCGTCTTCTAAATACGCGAGAAATTGCGCACTCAGATAGCGATGCTTCGAGACGAGTTGCATGGATTGCTTCCGCAGATACCGGTAGCCATCGGTCTTGGCGCCGGTGAATACCACGATCGCTTCGGCGATCATGAGCCCGTTTTTGGTCCCGCCGAACGACAGCACATCGACCCCGGCTTCTTCCGAAAGCGCTGCGATCGACACGCCGAGCTTCGCTGCCGCATTCGCGATTCTCGCCCCGTCTAAATGCAAGAGCATATTGTGATCATGACAAAAGTCCGCGAGTTCTCGGATCTCAGAGGGGGTATACAACGTTCCCGTCTCCGTCACATTGGAGATCGACACCACTCTGTGCTCGACGATATGCTCGACCCCTTGTGCATGAAGTAGCGGCAGAATATCCGCAGGTGTAAGCTTGCCATCCGCCTTGTGCACCGGAATGATTTTGTTGCCGGTAAGCCTTTCGAATGCACCACATTCATCGGTGTTGATATGCGCCAAACTTGTGCAAATCACGCTCTCCCAAGGCTTCAAGATGCCCGAAAGACCGATAATATTGGCTGCGGTTCCGTTCGTAACAAAGTATACATCGGGATCCCCCGAAAACAAATTTTGTACGGCTCGGATTGCCTCTTCCGTCCAAGGGTCATCGCCGTAGCTGAACACGTCTCCCTCATTTGCAAGAGACAGCCGCTCCATCACTTTCGGATGGACGGGTGTATTGTTGTCGCTCAAAAATTTCTTCATAGGTCACCTCGTTCCTATTCATTATAATGTCTGGGGCGTGCTTAGACAAATCAAAATATTGGAGACCCTATGGATTTGGGTATCAATACTTTATTCAGAAAGTAGGTGCATCCATGAGGCAAAGAAAGAAAATACTCTTCCTGGTCGTCATCGCAATCCTCCTCGTAAGCGTTCCCTTCGCGGTGTTTGCAGACGTCGGGGGGAATGTGGATTACAGCCCTCCTTCTCGAGGCGGGAATCCCGGTGGCGGTTTCGGTTTCGACCCGTTTACGATGTTCTATCTCGGAAACGCGCTCAATCTGAGTCCCGGTGCGATGATCGCGATCGTAATTGTCTTTATGGTTCTCAAAAACCGATCCGGAAAGCGGCCTTCTTATCATTCCCAAGAACCCGTGGCGATGCGAAGCGAAATGCCCCCGGTACAAATCGATCAGAAAAGTTTGGATGAACTGCGAGCGTCGGACCCGAGTTTTTCAAAAAATGCCTTTCTTTCCAAGGTATCCAATATGTTCGTACAATTACAACGCGCTTGGAGCGACAAAGACTGGAAGCGCGTGCGCCCGTTTGAACACGATCAGATCTTCCACATGCACAACGAACAGCTGAACCGCTTTATCGAAGACAATCAAACGAATCGAGTCGAAGAAATCAATGTGATGGATGCAGAGTTGGAAAGCTACGAAAAAGACGGCCCCTACGAATACTTGAACGCGATCATCAAAGCGCGGTTTAAAGACTATATCGTCGACGACGATTCCGGTAAGGTGATCAAAGGCTTTAAGGACCACCCCGTCGTGATGACGTACCGCTGGAAGCTTATGAGAAGACAAGGCACCCTCACACCCGACAAAGACATCAATGTAACACAATGCCCGAATTGCGGTGCGAATCTGTCGATCGGGCAAAACGGGATCTGCGAATACTGCGGATCCGAAGTGACCAAGGGCACGTATGACTGGGTCCTTACCCAAATCCAAACGTTAAGGCAGGAACGCTAAAATGAGCACTCCGGAAGTGAAAAAAGTCGCCATTCCCTGTAAAGGCTGTACCTCGGATTGTGTACTCATCATACTGGACGATGAGCAACGAATCGAGGTGTACGGGAATCGATGCGCACGTGGTGAAAAAATCGGAAAAGAAAAATATGACGACTTGAAGGACCAACCGCTGGACGCAAAAGTCCGCGTCAAAGACAAGTTTAAAAAGCTGCCGGTGACAAGCGACATCCCGCTTTCGCACGAGCAAAGAGTTCTCATTCAAAAGGAACTTCTGCACCACTTGTTCGAATGCCCGATCCAAAGAGGGCAAGTTCTCCTCGTCAATGTACTCGATACCGGCGCGAATGTCATCGCTGCCAAAGAGATCCGCTAATTGGTGATTCCGTACAAATTCACTTTTTTGTGCTTGTATGGAATCTTTTTTTCGCTCTAATACGACCATGATCATTCGTTTTCCTGCCACTCATGATATCTAGCGCAAACATATAAGCGCCTATTTTTCAACAATTCGAGACCTTGTACCGAGAGCACAACCTACGCTTTTCATGATTGCGCGGTTTCCGTTTAATCGATATACTAGCTGTGAGGTGATTCGCATGAGGACTCGTGTTTGGGCGCTGCTGCTCGTTTTGCTGCTTCTGCCCGCTATAG
>CAZFWK010000020.1:9437-12833 GCA_964522555.1 uncultured Peptoniphilaceae bacterium
GGTTTCGCCAATTCGGCTGAGCCTCCTTCCTTTGTGATCATCGTGCCGTGGGCCGATGATCAACTATCCGTTACAATTGAAAACTCTTCAGGAAGTCGGATCCTAGGCGAACGCAAAGATAAATTTTCGGAAAGCTACTATCTCTTTTACGCCGGATACAATGAGACGGCGTACGAACTTCTCGTAAAAAAGGAAGGGGTAGAAAATCGCATCCCCTTACCGAAGTACGGCTCTTACAATAATCTCTATTCCTTGGACACCGAGACGCTCACGCTGACGCAAGGAAAGCTTCCGTTTCGCACCGCTTTTTTTACCGTCATTCGGATCGCGTTGACGCTCTTGATCGAAGGAGTCGTGCTCTATCTGTTCGGGTATCGAAAGAGGAATACTTTTATCCTGTTTGTCATCTTCAATCTGATGACACAGTTTCTCCTCGCATGGTATCTCTACAAGCAGGTGCTCGACTTAAACTATCTATTCAACTTAGGGCTTATGATTATCGAAGTGATCATCGTGGCGGTAGAAGCGCTGTTGTTTAGCGTATTCGTAAAAGAATACCGCATATCACGAGGCTTGATCTATGTCGTGTTCGCAAATATCCTAAGCTTCGTCGCAGGGTTTATGCTCCTGCGCCACCTTCCGTTCTAAATGCACAAACCCCGTGAGGCCGTACATCGCCTCACGGGGTTTTTCGTTATCTCTTCAACCAATTTTCGTGTACTGCCCCTTCTGCGCCTCTCAGTTCGACGCGCATCGCCTTTGCCAGTGTCGGCGCGATGTCGATCATGGGGGTGGTCGCATGCTCTACATGCCCGGCTTTCAACGAGGGGCCGCGCGCCGCAAACATCGCTTCGTAGTGCGGTAAAATCGGCGGATATCCGTGGTTTGCACGGTAGTCGTTGTCCATCGTGCCGAAGATCTCCCCTTTAAGCGAATTGGAGAACACACAACCCTCGTGTGCAGTCAGCATGAAAGCGGCTCTCGGGTCTGCGCCAAGGCTCTGAATCTGGCTCCGATCGTAAATCCGGTCGATTCCGCCATTGGCTTTTCGGATGTCATGCAAAAGATCTTTGACGAAGCTTACCACTTCCGGCTCGTTTTTCTTCACATAGATAAAGCCGATCCCTTCCGCCGAATTGGCAAACACGCGCCAGCCGGTGATCTTTCCCCGTTTGGCATCGAGCAAACCGTGCCGATAAAAGATTTGGTTCAGTCGAAGTGCTTTCTGGATATTTCGCTGGCTGTGGTCGGAAAGAAGCACCACATCCGTTTGTTCGGAAAGGCCCTTCGCTTCAAGTGCATCGAGAATCTTACCGACTCTTTCGTCCGTCCTGTGAACGGATTTTGTCACTTCTTCGTGTTTCATCCCGTACTGGTGCTTGTGTGCGTCGATATCCGTTAGGTGTACAAACAGTGCATCAAACGGCTTATTTTCGATCAGGTCGAGCGCGCAAGAGAGGGCAAAGTCGTCCAGATTCGGCTGATTGATCCCGTCTAAAAGATGCCCGTACCGCTTTGCGGCATGGATCGCAAACGGAATTGTGGAATTTTGCAAAGATACCATCGTTTGGCTTTGCCACTTCCGATTCGGCCAGATCTCCGCCATATTCCAGTCGATGCGAGCGCCGGCGCTTACCGGCCAAAAGATCGCACCGACCTTTTTTCGTTTTCGCACCGCCGCCTTCAAGAGTGTGTCGCCTTGAATATCCGACGCATGCCAAAACCAGTCCGGCTTTTCTCTTTCGGGCTGTACTTTGGTATTATTCACAATCCCGTGGTCTTTCGGGTACCTCCCGGTAATCAAGGTGGTGTGGGCCGGGTACGTGAGCGTCGGATACACGGATTCCACGCGCGGTACGTATACCCCATCGTCGATCACGGATCGGATCCTTTGGCAATTCAGAAAGATCGACTCGTCTTCCGCCCCCAAGGCATCGAGCGATACCACGATCATTTTACGTTCCATCAATCATCCTGCTTCGTTAAAATTAGGGGGCCGTCTTTTGTGATGGCCAAAGTATGCTCGTATTGGCAAGAGAGCGAACCGTCTACGGTGCGCGCGGTCCATTCGTTGTCGTCCAGTTTGCATTGCCAAGCACCGGCATTGATCATCGGCTCGATGGTGAGCACCATCCCTTCCGCCAAGCGAATCCCTCTGCCTGGCGACCCGTAGTGGAGAACCTTTGGGTCTTCGTGCATCTCGCGCCCGATTCCGTGTCCCACAAAATCTCGTACGACCTGAAAACCGTGCGCTTCCGCATGCGTTTGGATTGCCGCGCCGATGTCTCCAAGTCTCCCGCCGACCACGGCTTTTTCGATCCCCAAATACAGGCATTCTTTCGTCACTTGCATGAGCTTGATCACTTCGGGTGACACATTACCCACTGCATAAGACCAAGCGGAGTCCGCCATAAAGCCGTCCAATTCGACCACCATATCGATGGTTAGCAGGCTTCCTTCTTTCAGCGGTTTGTCGCTCGGAAAACCGTGGCAGATCTCATCGTCGATCGATGCGCAGATCGTGTACGGAAACCCGTTGTATCCTTTCTGCGCCGGGATCCCTCCCTGCGCGCGCTGGAACTCGTCCACCAGAAAGTCCAGCTCCGCCGTCGTGACACCCGGCCGAATCCACTCCCTGAGTTTGTGATGCGTTTCGGCTACAATACGCCCCGCCGCCGCGATTTTGTCGATTTCTTCTTTTGTTTTTAAATAGATCATATTCCCCTGTCCCTCATGCTAATAAAAAGGGAGGTTCCCCTCCCAAAGACTCTAAACACTGTATGATTCGATATGGAGAGAAGGAGAGGCCGGTGTACCCCTTGAGGCCATATCCTGGCCGAGCGGCCGTGAGCGTGCCGAAAGGGGTATACCGGACTCGACTGATCGGACTTTGCATGCGATCCGAAGTAAGATTCTCCTCCCCATTGCTTATATTTGAATTGAGCCGATGTATTTGTGGTCGCCTTGATCCTGCAATCCTTCGGATTGGAATCTCGTAGGAATGCTGAGCGTATGCAGCAAATTCTCGAAATAATACATGGCGATCCCGGCCTCTACCAGGAAGTTTCTTCCCGTATCGATCATATACATATCGATCGAACCATCCTTTACGACATATCGCCAAGGTTGTTCGTTGTATTGGCTGGGTGCGAAGCGAACATAGTAAAACAGATCGTCGAGCCCTCTTTGCTCGAGTGTTTCCAACGAAATCGGCGTTCCGATCTCATTTTGATACACGATATCTTCGATCCCCAAACGAGAGCTGTACGGTTGTTCCCCGATAATTGCGCTGTTGTTTGGATACCCGAGAGCCAGCATGAAATCCGCATCCTCTGCGCCCCATCTGGAGAGGTCGACACGATCTTCCATTCCCACATTCAAAAGGCTGATCCAGCA
>CAZFWK010000020.1:12843-17036 GCA_964522555.1 uncultured Peptoniphilaceae bacterium
ACCCGAGATCAGTTCTTCCATATAATAAGCGCCATTGATATAAGAAAGCGAATTCGAATTTTCGACATTGAGGATGACATACGACGGTGCTTTGATCATAACCCCTGCGTAACCGCCTTTCCCCTCGAGTAGCTGGTATAATTCTTTTCCGTCTTCTACGAAAGTATATCGGGCATTATAAGGAGCGGCTTTCGGTGCCACCTGATCGATTAGGTCCTGAATTCCCTTTACCGAAGCTTGGGAAAGGTCTCTCGCCTTAAACTCCCGTACGGATTTTCTTGATTGAAGAAAGTTTCTCATTAACATCATGCATCCTCCTGTTCGCATCGCTTTTCGACAAGCCATTTGTATTCATTATACTCCTTTTCCAAACCTTACACAAACGAGTTGAACCCGCACAATATGCTACAATAGATCGAGAACGAAAGGAGGTACGCATGCAGTTATCCCGTGAACAACAAATCGCAGCATCCCATAAAGACGGACCGGCTTTGGTATTGGCTGTGCCCGGCTCCGGCAAAACGACCGTACTCCTTCACCGGATTGACCGCCTGAAGGAGCAAGGCGTCGACCCGAAAAATATCTTAACGGTGACCTTCAGCAAAACCCAAGCGCTCGACATGGCAGCGCGCTACGGGAAAAATGCGGAAGGGACTGCCTTTTATACGATCCACAGCTTTTGTTATCAGCTGGTTCGAGGGTATCTGCGGATGAAGAATCGAAACCTCCGCGTGATCGAATCGTTCGACGGCTTTCATAAATACGACCTCATCAGAAGGCTTTATCAACAACACACCGGACGAAGGATGCCGAAAGAAGAAGTGGACGAGTTCTTTCGCGTGTACGGTTTTGTAAAAAATACCCTACAGGAAGATCGGTCTTCGTATCCCGAACTACATCAGAAGTTGATTGTAGTGTATGAAGAAGCGAAAATGGAGAATCATATGATCGACTTCGACGATATGCTCACCTTGGCGAGGCAAATCCTTCTCGATGAACCCGAGTGGCTTGCGCGCACACGCAAGCGATTCCCTTATGTGCAATTGGACGAAGGGCAAGACACCTCGAAAGTCCAGATGGACCTTCTCCGGTTGATCGCAGAGCCCTCGAACCACCTCTTCATACTCGCGGACGACGACCAGTCGATCTACGGATTCCGCGGTGCAGACGCCACTTCTTTACTCTCTTTTCGCGACTGGTACCCGGATGCGAAGCTTTATTTTCTGGAAGACAATTATCGCAGCGCCCCAAGCATCATAAAAAGCGCGACACTCGTCATTCGAAACAATCAGACGCGATACCAAAAGGAGATTCGTTCCACCAAAGACCCAAACGGGCCGGTGGTGCACAAAGTTGTGCCGCATCTGAAGCGGCAAACCCGCTTTTTGCTCCGCGAACTCGCCAAAATTCCCCATGACAAGAAAGTCGCCGTGCTGTATCGAAACAATCTGTCGGGAATCGCCATCGCACAAGCCTTACAGAGCGAACGAATCCCCTTCTCAGCGCGCCAAAAATGGGACGACTTCGTTACGCATCCAATCGTACAAGACCTCTTTGCGATGCTCCGCTTAGCAGAAAACCCGCGCGACACAGAGAGTTTCCTCTTCGTCTACTATAAATTGGGAGAATATATTTCAAAAGACCAGGCGCAAGAAACCGCACAAACCGCAGGCCCTGAAGGAGTATGGCAGGCCCTTCTCGCTCTTTCCGACATTCCCGACTGGCGCTACGATCAATGGGAAGGCTTACGAAACCGCTGGAAGAAGCTTTCGCGCATGCCGTTTGGGAAACGAATCGAGTATATCGAGAATGAGCTTAAGTACGGCAAGTATCTGGAGGAATGGAAGCGCATGCAGACCTCCCCCGATAATACGCGCCAGATTCTGGACATCGTAAAGGCCATCTCGCAGCAAACGGACACAATCGAGGAATTGGCCCGGGCTTTACGGCCCTCCCCATCCGAAGAAGAGGAAAGAATCGTCCTCTCCACCATACATGGCGCGAAAGGGTTGGAGTATGACATCGTCTATATGGTCGATCTCATTCAGCAAGAATTTCCCGGTAATCTAAAAGTATCCGGCCCCGAAAGACTCGTTCTGGAAGAAGAAAGAAGACTCTTTTACGTCGGCATGACGCGAGCAAAAGAAAAACTCACAATGATTTCCCTCGCCAATCGCAATGGAAAGCCTTGTGAGCCTACACAATTTATTCAAGAGATCTTTCGTTAAGAATCCTTCGGTTCCTTCGAATCGCCCGAGATCTTTCGCGCCTGCGAACCGGTCATCGCGTTCGCATAGCGATACCCGATTGCCAAGCGAAATTTCTTCAGCGCGCGTTTAATGAGAAGCGCGGTATTCGCATACCCTTCCTGTAAGCGATAGGAAGCATCGGATGTCCACCTTGCGAACTGAATCCGATTGCGTGCCACTAAAAGCGAAAACTGGTCGCCTGCGCTCACCGTCTCCTTTTGGTTGACTGCGGCGGCCTTCTCGTTGTATTCGATTAGGGCCTGCCGATGCGCATTTTTCTTCTCCAATTGCTTTTCCAACCGAGCGATCGCGCCCTCTTCCTTCTGCTTCAAAAAGTCGTTTTCTACGGCATCCAGTAGAGCGGTATGTGATTTCTCATTCGCGGCGAGCAGCGCTTGCTTTCGATCCGCGCGCTCGGTGAGCTCAGTCTGTCTTTTTGCCTCTTCCAGTATTTTTTGTTCTTTGCGTCTTTCCTGTTCTTTTTCTCGTTCGATCGCCGCTTGGTCTCTTTCGATCGGCGGCTGCGGAATTTCTTCTTTCACAGGCTCAGCCTTCTTCACAGGCGCTTCCCAATCCATCTGGGGCGCATTCTGAAAGGTCTCCGCCGTTCTTGTCGGGTAGACGACCGGCTCGGCTGTGCGGGCTTCCTGAAGATAATCCAAAGCCTGTACGCGCCCTTTCGTCTTACGACCCTCCCCCTGGTGGTAGATCCCCAATATCAAGGAAAAACAAATCCCGATCAAACCGATCACGATAAAAATAATCGCACTCATCAACTCATTTAAACCCGATTGCGTGGTTAGCTGTTGCATGCCGCGATACAAATAATAAAAGCCCGCGATCACCAAGAGCGTACCCGGTAAGTATTTGATCAGGCTGGAGCGACCCGAGATCGTATAAATTAAATAGGTAACAAAAATTACGGCAATTGTAAGTATCATGAGCATCATGATACGGTCTCGTGCATTTAAAATAAATGTTAGCAGTTCAGCCATTGTCCCTCTCCTAATAATCCGTATGGACACTATTATACCACAAAGCGCAAGGAAACCGCTTTGTATTGACACATCCGCCCATATTTGACACAATAGCCGAGAAGGAAGTGATTCAATGAGACGATTTTTTGTCGTGTTTCTCTTAAGTCTCGTAATGTTGACCGCATGTACCCAAAAAACGGAAACACCCGAGCAAACACTGGAAGCTTTCCTCTCTCATATGCAAAAGGGAGAATATGCGAAAGCGGACGAATATATCCATAATCCGAGTGAAGAAAAGCTCACGCAAGACCTTGAAGGCTTCTCGACCGACAGCGAATTCGTGCGAATTTTGCGCACCTATGAATTCGAAATCGGGAAAGAGATCAAAACACTAGGAAACGAAGCGATCATCCCGCTGAAAGCGAAATACCCGAACCTGGTTCCCGTGTTCAGCGATGTCATGACCCGAGTCTCCGAACTGATCTTCACGGACCCCACGATTCAAAAGCTAAGCGACGAGCAAATGAAAGAGAAAGTCAACACGATGCTCTCCGAAACCGCAAAGGAAATGGAAGCGGAACTCGAATACAAAGAATCCGAGTTTGAAGTAAAGCTCATTAAAGAAGGGCAAGACTGGAAGGTCGACATCGACAACAAAGAGCTCGTCCACACGCTCTCCGGACACCTCTTCTCCAACAAGCCTGCCGAGTAATTTTACGGGATCTTAAAATAATTTTGACACACGACGAGACAAGCCTTATAATAATAGTTGTCTCGCATGCACCTTTAGCTCAGCTGGCAGAGCAACTGACTCTTAATCAGTGGGTCCAGGGTTCGAATCCCTGAAGGTGCACCAAAGAAAGCCCCGAATCGCAATGATTCGGGGTATTTTTGTTTTGCAAGGGTAACGATTGAGAATGGCTAGAAAAGTCTCAATTTGGATCGGTAGGTGACAAGTAGGTGACAA
>CAZFWK010000021.1:0-16761 GCA_964522555.1 uncultured Peptoniphilaceae bacterium
ATCACCGGATCCAACGATCTGTACGACCCCGCGCATCGGACCGGCGCATCGGTGAACTTTATTACCTGCCACGACGGCTTCACCCTGCGGGACTTGTACAGCTACAACGAAAAGCACAATATGGCGAACGGCTGGGACAATACCGACGGCGAAAATGAAAACAACAGCTGGAATTGCGGCGCCGAGGGCGATACCCAAGACCCGGACATTTTGACGCTCAGAGACCGGATGGTCACCGTCCTGCTCGCGAGCCACGGCACGCCGATGCTTCTCGCGGGGGACGAATTCGGAAACACGCAATTCGGCAACAACAACCCCTATTGTCAAGATAATGAGATCTCGTGGCTCAACTGGGACTTGCTTACCGAATACGAGGATCGGTTCGAGTTCTTTCGGCAGATGATTAAGATCAGAAAGGAACACCCTGCGCTCAGAGAAGTCCTCCCGCAATCGAAAGTAGGACCTGCCGGCACGAGCCTGCACGGAAGCCAACCCTTCGAATTTCAAGCGCACGACGATGCCCACATGATGGGAATTCTCTATGGCGGGCACAATGAAAAAAAGGGGATGGACGACATCCTGTATCTCGCGATCAACACCTATTGGGAAGAGATCGAAGTCGCGCTCCCTGCACTCCCCAAGATCTGTGCTTGGAGGGTCCTGGTCGACACGGGAGCCGAACTCGGAAAGCAAATCGGAGAAGAAGTGTCAGGCTTACACTTGGACTGCGACACCCTTCACCTGCAACCGCGCTCCGTGATGTTACTGGAGGCGATATAGAAAGGAAACCCATGGAAACGAAAAAAATTTATCTTAATGGAGAGTGGATCGACAAAAAATTTGAGAAGACGATCGAAGTGGAAAACCCCGCGACAAAGGAGATCATCGGGATTATCCCCGCTTGCGGAGAAGCGGAAGTAGACGCTGCCGTCGAAAACGCGATCCGCGCGTTCCCCGCGTGGAAAGAGACACCCGCCTCGGAACGGGTGCGAGTACTTGCGGCCGCCAACGATGCGCTCATGGCGAAGTCGCAAAAAATCGCGGATACGATCCACTCCGAGCTCGGATGCCCCAAAAAAGCGGCGAAAGATACCCACACCGATTGGTATTTAGAAGAAGTGTCGGAGATGCTGGGGCTTGTAAAGGCGTACGAATTTGTCGAAGACTACGGCAAATATGAAGTTTGGAAGGAGCCGGTCGGGGTTGTGGCGTGCTTGACCCCGTGGAACTACCCGCTCGGGCAGATCACGCAAAAGATCTTTCCCGCTATGGCGATGGGAAATGTCGTCATCCTAAAGCCCAGTAGCCAGACGCCGCTGGTCGCGTACCACATCGCGGAAGCGCTCGACCGCGCTGGGATCCCTAAGGGCGTGTTTCAAATGCTGACCGGCAAGGGGAGCGAAGTCGGTTGCTGGTTTGCCAAGCACCCCGGAATCGATATGGTCACCTTTACCGGGTCCACCAAAGCCGGGATCGAAGTATCCGAGCAAGCGGCTTCGGATGTAAAGCGCGTGATCTTGGAACTCGGAGGAAAGTCGCCCGCGCTCATCTTGGAAGGTGCCGACCTGGATATCGCCGCAAGAAGGATCCTCCGCACCGTCCTCGGAAACGTCGGGCAGACCTGCTCAGCCTATACGCGCGTGATCGCTCCGCGCGCGATGAAAGAAGAAGTGGAAGAGGCGCTCTTAAGGCGGCTCAAAGATCATAAAGTGGGAGATCCAGCAGACGACGACACCACTGTCGGGCCGCTTCAGTCGAAAAGGCAGTTTGAAAAGGTGACGCGCTATATCCAAAAGGGTATCGATGAGGGTGCCGTTCTGCTTACCGGAGAGGTCCCCAAAGAGGAAGACGCGTATTATGTACAACCCGTGATCTTCACCGAAGTGAAGACCGATATGGAGATCGCACAAGACGAGATCTTCGGACCCGTGCTCTCCATCCTCTATTACGACACGGAAGAAGAGGGCATTGCGCTTGCAAACGACACGATCTACGGCTTGGCGAGCGCGGTGTTCGGACCGAAGGAGCGTGCGCTGAAAGTCGCCCGAAAGCTCAAGGCTGGAAACTGCAATATCAACGAAGGACCATCCGCGAAAAATGCGCCTTTCGGAGGCTTTAAGCACTCCGGTTTCGGAAGAGAAGGCGGCGTGTACGGAATGGAAGAATTTTTAGAACTCAAGACCGTGTTTATCGGTTAGATAAGGAGAAAACCCATGCAATACGATTTTACGACCATACGGGACGGTAGAGCGGAAGGCTCGTACAAATGGCTGCAATTGGACAGCTTGGCGCCGGGGCTACCGAAAGAGATCGTGCCCTTGTCGGTCGCGGATATGGAATTTCCGCTTGCGCCGGAAATCGCGGAGGGGATGTACGAATATCTGAAGACGGCCATCATCGGCTATACGCTTCCCACGCAGTCGTACTATGACGCCGTCATCCGCTGGATGAAGACGCGCCACGACTGGGATATCGAAAAGGAGCATATCATTCCGTTTCAAGGGGTCGTGCCGATCATCGCGCAAGCCATACAAAAGCTGACGAATGAAGGCGACGGAATTTTGATCTTGACTCCCGTGTACCATCCGTTTCGAATGACGATCGAAGCCACCAATCGCACGGTGGTGACCTCTTCTTTGGCCGAAGAGGAGGGGGTCTATACGATCGACTACGACGACCTCGCGAAGAAAGCGAAAGAAGCAAAGCTCCTCCTCTTTTGCAGCCCGCACAATCCGGTCGGCAGGGTCTGGAAACGAGAAGAACTTGAAAAGGTGGCGCAAATCGCAAGAGAACACGATCTCATCTTGTTTTCCGACGAAATCCACCACGACCTGATTCACCAAGGGCATACCCACACCGTGTTTGCAAAAGTGGCGGGCGACACCAAGATGCTGACGGCGACCGCGCCGACCAAAACCTTTAATCTGGCAGGGGCGAAGGTTTCGAATCTCATCGTAAAGGACCCGGAATTAAAAGAAAAATTCGGTTCAGGCGGGGACAATATGCCCTCGTCACTGGGACTGAAACTCTGCGAACTCGCTTACGAAAGAGGGGCCGACTGGCTGGACGCGTTGCTCGCGCAAGTGAAAGAAAATGAACTCGCATTTCGAAATATTCTAAAGCAAAAAGCACCGATCATCCGCTTTTCGGAACTCGAGGGCACCTATCTGCTATGGGCGGACCTACGCGCCATGGCGCAACCGAAAGAGGATCTCGAACGCTTCGTACAAGAAAACGGCATCTTCCCGATCTTCGGAGATCGGTTCGGAGAAGAAGGTTTCGGGTTTATCCGGATCAACTTGGCCGCACCGAAGGAAGTCATCGAAGCCGCGGCCAATCGATTGGGCGATGCGATCCAACAAAAGGCGTGTTGCTGGTGAAAATCGCAGCACTCGGAGACAGCTTGACTTATGGCTACGGCGTAAGAAGAAGGGCTTCCTGGCCCCATCTTCTCGCGGAAAAGCTGGAGGTGTCGGTGGGAAACTACGGCGTCTCCGGCGATACATCCGGAGGAATGCTGGCGCGTTTTTCGGCCGCCGTTCTCCCGGAAAAGCCGACCCACCTGATCCTGATGGGCGGCTCGAACGACATCATCATGGGTCTCGACCCTGTGATCCCCGCAGCAAACCTACGCGCGATCGTCTTTCAAGCGGTCCAAGCACAGATCAAAGTGACCGTGGGAATCCCGATCGTGCCGATGGAGAAAATCGGGAAGCAAAATTTCCTGCGAGAAGAAGAAATCCCTCGCGTCGTACGAGAGAGACTCGTTTTAAAAGAAAAGTTGGAAGCGTTCGCACAGACGGGCTTGTTCCGCTTGGTAGACTTTCAAGCCTTCATAGAAGGCGAAGAGGACGTGTATCTGGATGGCCTCCACCTGAATGAAAAAGGCAATCGACTGGTCGCAGAAGGGTTAACGCCCCTGTTTCGAAAGCGGTAACTCTTAAAGCGAAAGCTTTCATAAAAGCGATCCGTCGCAAAAAAAACCGCCTGCACAATTTTGTGCAGGCGGATTTTCGTTTCTTATCGAAGCGAGATGGAGCCGTTGGTGGTGCGAGCGAAGATCGAGAGGCCGTTTCCTTCGGTGTAGCCTTCGGTATGCGCTTTTACGCTCTTCGCATATTGCGACGGGTTGCTCTCGTATAGGAGCGGGAGCGGGAGTTGCAGGTCGATCGTACCCATCGAGGTGTGCAAGTCGAGATCCACTTCTTTGTGAATTTCCTTAAAGGTGAGCGCGATCTTGCCGTTCGAGCACGTGAAGTGCCCCTCTTCCAATCGCTCGGTCGCGATCTCGTCGGCTAAGAGCGTGCTGTTGGAAGTATTCAACACGAGGTTCACGCAGTCGACATCGCGCGTATCGATGCGGCCGTTGGATGTGTTTACGAAAACCTCATCCGCTACGATCTCTTCGAGCGTCACTTTGCCGTTGGATGTTTTGAGATCGGCCTTTTTTACTTGCGATTGTGCCAATTCCAACCGTTGATTGCTCGTTTCCATGCGGATGGTATCCGAAAGCATTTGTTTGACATTCACTTTGCCGTTTCGCGTAACAAGTGTCACTTCCGCACAAGCCAATCCTTCGACGGAAAGAGGAGCGTTGCTGGTTTCAAGCGTAAGCGAGTGAAGCGCTTCTTTCGGGACGAACAGTTTCACTTCAATATAGTATTTTTTGTCGGTGTCAGCGGAGTCGTTCGCGCGATACACGAACTTTCCTTCTTCTTCGATGATATTGTAAAAACGCGTCAGCTCGTTTACCTGCAAGCTCTTATGAAAGATCTTGCTTTCGATAATGATCTTGTCGTCGTCGGTCGGAAGAAGCTCGATGCGCCCGTTTTTGTTGTAAATCTGAAGCTCTTTCGTTTCGCCCTCGTGCACTTGGCGTTCTTCCACTTTGGTGAAGCTGTCGTATTTTCCTTTGATCGAAAACACAAAGTCGTCGTCAAAAACGGTGTTGACGAGATTGGAGATAAAGCCGCCGACGGACTTTTCTACTTCTTCCAAGCCTTCTTTTGCCTTATCCATGTCGAATGTGAAGAACTTCTCGTGCTTCGAAGCGGTTTTTTTGGTTTCGGTGCTTTGGTTGAGTGCGTCGAGCAGCCTGAGCGCCTCCTCGGAGGTGATATTGCCGTCTTTCAGCATTTCAAGAATCATTTTTCTTTCGTCCATTGTGGTCTCCCTTTCTTATAGGTGTTTCAGAAGCTCTACGGCTTCGTCGGTGGAAATCTCCTTCGCAGCCAATCTGCGTAGGATTTCCTCGCGATCCGGACCTTGATTGTCCTTCTTCGTCTTGTAACCCAACGCCAGTACGATATCGTCGAGCTTGTTTCGAACGGTCGGGTAGGAAATGCCCAACGCCTTTTCCATCTCTTTCATATTGCCTCGATTGATCAGAAAAAGGGAGACGATCTCCAATTGTTCTTGCGACAGCTTGGAAAAACGGTTTAAGCTGAACTCTCCTTCGATCGTGCTTTGGCATTGGCTACACTGATATCTTGTGACATATGTTTCGCCTCCGCAAAGCGGACACAAACCTCTTACTTCCAGATCCATAAAGTCTTCCTTTCATTAACTTGAATAAATTATACCACAATATCAAGAAAACACAACATAAAAATCAATATAATTAAAATTGAACTTTAAAATAAGCAAATCGAATGAAGACATTAATATTCCTAATTGGTAGACTCTACCGAGCATCGCTATAATGAGATAAGAGAGGATGATGACAATGACCGAATTCATCGATGCTATGGGGCAGGCTTGTCCGAAGCCCGTCATCATGACAAAAAAAGTTTTGGATCAAATGGCGGAAGGCTCGACCGAAACGAAAGTCGACAACGAAGTCTCCGTGAACAATTTATTGAAACTTGCAGAGAGTATGGGGATCGAAGCCTCGTCCAGAGAAGAGGACGGCGCGTTTTTCGTGACGATGCATAAAGGGCAAAATGCGACTGAAGTGTCGGACGACACGATCTCTTGCGATATGGCGGATGTGAAAGCAACCGGTAAGAGAACGATCGCGATCGCGTCCGATAAAATGGGGTCGGGCGATCCGGAGCTCGGTGCGATCCTTATCAAGAGTTTTATGTATACGGTAGCGCAAACCACGCCCCATCCGACTACGATGCTGTTTTATAACGGCGGGGTAAAACTTACGACCAAAGACTCGCCCGTGATCGACGATATCTTGGAGCTCGCAAATGCGGGAGTCGAGATCATTTCGTGCGGAACTTGCCTCGATTTCTTCGGCTTGAAGGACGACCTTTTGGTGGGCGAGATTTCCAATATGTACACGATCTACGAAAACATGCGAGACACGGATCAAACCCTGGTGATCGGTTCATGACGGAAAAGCTGTTACTCACTTTCCCTTCCGTTCACTACGCGATGAAAGCTGAAAAAGCTCTAATCGGGGAAGGCTACGAAACGAAAATGATCCCCACCCCGAGAGATATTTCGACAAGCTGCGGGCTCTGCCTGCTCCTTTCCGTGGACCTGTTGGAACGCGTCGAAACGGGAGAGCCGAAACTTGAGATCGAGCGCCTTTATGTGTATGATAAAGAGAAAGGAAAATCTATCGAAAGACCGGCGCGGGGGTAGGCATGCAAAGTATCGAGAATCTGCTATTTACGAGTACCGGACTGACCTGGATCGGAAAAATCCTCGTCAGTCTTTTTGTCGTGCTACTGACTTTCCTGTTAACAAAGGGAATAACGGGCATATTGCATCGCCTTCTGAAGAAAAAGGCCCTCGGTCTAGGGGATAAAAAGTCAAAAACCGTGGTTTCCGTTCTAAGCAATACGATACGCGTGGCCTTAAGCTTTATCGGCCTTACAATCGTACTCGATCTGTTCGGCGTAAACACCGCTTCCCTGATCGCCACGGCGGGTGTCGGCGGGATCGCGATCGGCTTTGGCGCGCAGTCGCTTGTGAAAGACGTGATCAGCGGCGGGTTTTTGATCTTTGAAGACCAATTTTCGCTGGGCGATTATATTAAGATCGGGAGCCTGGACGGCACTGTCATCGAAACGGGACTTCGAGTCACCAAACTGAAAGCCTTTAACGGCGAGATCCACATCATCCCGAACGGCAATATCACGGCGGTGACGAATGGAAGCCGTGCGCCATCGAGAGCGCTCGTGGAAGTGAAGATCCCAGACGGCGTCGACCTCGAAGAAGCGGTGCAATTGCTCACCGAATCCCTTGCGGAATACGAAAAAGAAGCGGGCTTCTTTACCGAAGCGCCCAAAGTACTCGGACTCACCGGGAATATGGAATTCAGTTCGGTGCTGACTTTGATCGGCTACACGGAACCCATGAAGCAATGGGAGGCGGAGCGCGCGATCCGGCTATTGGCCTATCGCGTGATGTCGAAGCTGGAGAAAAAGGAGAAAGAGAATGCCTGAACGCCTATATTATCAACTCAATGACCACGTGACACTCAAAAAAGGGCACCCTTGCGGAACCAATCACTGGGAGATCCAACGGATCGGCGTCGACATGAAGCTCAGCTGCCAAGGCTGCGGCAAGATCGTTTGGCTTCCGCGCGTAGAATTTGAAAGACGAGTCAGAAAGATTCGCGTAGGAGAAAAGTGGATCGCAATCGTACACCACCATCCTCCCAAAGAAGAGGACAGTGCGACTTTGGAAAATCCGGAAGAAACGGAATAAGAAAGCGCCTCGTGTGAGGCGGTTCAGAGAGTTGGCATAGTCCGTTCAGTCGAGCCCGGTATGCCCCTTTCGGCACGCTCACGGACCGCTCGGCCAAGATATGGCCTCAAGAGGTACACCGGGCTCTCCTTCACTCTATTTCGAAAAACAACGTTATCTACATTCTAAAAGCGCCTCGTGTGAGGCGCTTTTGCTATTTCACCAGCTTTTGGCGGATGTCGTTGTTGTAGAGCAGTGCGAAGGCGGCTCCTAGGAAGAGCGCCGATAGCAGTAGGAAGACGAAGATCGGGGCGGGGTTTCCCAGCGAGATGTCGATGGGTTGCATATAGGTGAAGGGCGAGAGTCTGCCGAGCGCACCCATGGCGCCGCCGCTTTGTGCGGATACGTGGAACAGATAAAAGAATACCGTCAGGGTGAGCGTAAGCGGTACGGCGATCTTATCGGTGGGGAGTGCCATCGAGATGAGTGCGCTGATCGAGAAGATCAAGAGCTGTAGGGCAAACATCGCGCGCATGAATGCGCCGATCGGGATGGCGTCGGGTTCTATGATAAATCGAAAGATTCCGTAGAGTTTGATCACTCCGTGGTAGAGCGCATAATAAAAGAGGACAAAGGTGAGGAGGACCAAGAGGTTTGCCGCAATCTTATAAACCATAATCTGCCAGCGGGAAAAGGGCTTTGCCAGGAGAAAGTCGATCGTGCCGTCCGCGCGTTCTTTTGCAAAGCAGCGTCCGCCGAGCCATGCGGCGAAAAGCGACGCGATCGCAAACACGAAACTGTGGATAAAGCTTAAGTAGCGCGTTTTCGTTGTGAAGTCTTGATTTTCGTGGAATCCGAAGAAGGCCAGCATCAGATCGGGGATCGTCTGGAGTGCTGCGCGCAGTTCCTTCACGAAATTCGCTTCCTGCACAAAGGGCAAGAAGATGATCGAAAACAAGAGGATCATCGCGCAGAGCACGGCCACTTTCAGCGCGGGTTTCCAGTAGCGCTTCCATTCATAGTAGAGTATGCTCATGCCTGTCCTCCGAAGTGTTGGGTGTAAAGATCGGCCGAGGCCGCCTCGATGATTTGCACATTGTGGATATTGCGAGAGGCCAGTAGCGCAAGCAACCGGTTCATGTCGCCGCGATAAAAGAACTGCTTTTCCGTGTCGGTCGAAACGACGATGCGGTAGGCGAGGGCCGAAACTTCCTTGTGGCTGAGGTCGCCATGCGTGATGACGAAGACGCCCTGATTCTCAAGATGGGCTTCGATCGACTGCGGTCGTTCGAGTACGCCTCCTTGTAGATGGGAGATGCGGTCGCAAAGGCTTAGGAGGTCGGCGCTGTCGGTGGAGGTCAGGATCATGGTCGCACCGGCTTTTTTCGCGGCGTGCAGGTGTTTGACAAGATTGGCGCGTTCGACGGGGGCTAAGTGGGTAAAGGGCGAGTCCAAAAGATAGACGGGCGGGTTTCGCAGAAGTGCGATGATCGCGGCCAATTTGCTGCGTTCTCTTCGGGATAGCTCCCAGCCCATGGCTTTCGGGTCTAGCGCGAAGCTTTCCAAAAGAGCCTTTCTCTGTTGCACCATCGTGCTGTTTAAGACTTTTCCAATGCCGTATCGTATGGTCTCAGCTACCGAGAGATTGTCGTAAAAGACGGGGTCTTCGGGGATAAAGGCGGTGCGTTTATGTACTTCGTTGGCTTCTTTTGTGACGTCTTTTCCCAAAATGGCGGCTTGTCCCGAGGTGGGGAACAAAAAGTGCATTAAAATACGCAAGAGCGTGGTTTTTCCCGAGCCCTTGGCGCCGTAAATGCCGAAAACCTCGCCTTGCTCGATCGTTGCGGTAATATCGGCTAAAACGGGGGTGTCGTCGTATTGCTTTGTGATATTTTGGATTGTGATCACTTGCATGTTTTCATCCTTCATGAGGGGTTGGTGCGCGGGGGGCGAGACGATTCGCCTCCCGGCGACCTTGGTTCTCAAGTGCTATGGGGTGGTACTTCTCGTTATTCAGGGAACTTGGTTCCGCATTCCGGGCAGAACTTCGGGGTCGGGCCTTCTACTTTATGGCCGCAGTTCGTGCAGAAGACTTTTGTCTCCGCTCGTGCTGTGCCGCAATTCGCACAGAATTTTCCGCCGGCATTTTGGTGATTGCAATTGCCGCATACCCATGGGTCCGCTGCGGGTTGCTGTTGTTGTTGCTGTTGCTGTTGCATTTGGTGCAAGTTCGCTTGCGAAGCTTGTCCGAGTACCGACCCGGCCGTATTCATCCCCATACCCATGCCGAGGAATGCACCCGTTGCGCCGCCTTCGTTGGAGCCGGCCGCTTCGATCCCTCTTGCGATCGAGCCTTGCATATAGCCTTCTCTGACCGAGGGGTCGCCCAGCATTGCGCCTTGGTTTCTCATATTGATCAGCGCCTTGCTTTCGTCGTCATAGGAGATGGAGGCGATCCCTACCGCCTGCACTTCCATGCCGCGCTGCGCTTTCCAGGTATCGTCTAAAATATCTTGCATATATTGGCTGAGCTCCCGGCCCTTTGAGGGGACAAACGAGATGCGGGTGCCGTCGACCGACATTTGGTTGATCGAAGCTTGGAGCGCTTCTAAAAACTCATTCAAATACTGTTCGTTGATATCTTGGATGTCGACTTTGGTTGCGTTCTTCGCGATGACCTCCGAATAGAAGAGGAGCGGGTCGGTTACCTTGATCGAATACGTACCGTGCGCGCGAAGAAACAGTTCCGAATTGTAAAAATTATCGAAATAGTTGATCGGATTTTTCGTTCCGAATTTGATGCCTTTGATCTCTTGCAGATTGATATAAAAGACTTTTTGTTGGGACGGTGTGACTCCGCCGTAGCGAATGCGGTTAAAGGACTCTTTCAGCGAATCCATAAACTGTCCGTTGAACATAGACGGTGCGGCTTTGTTGTCGACTTTAAAATAGCCTTCTTCCGCCGTGTAGTCGACGATCTTTCCGCCGTCTACCAGCATCATGAATTGGTTGGGGTACACGTGAATGATGGAGCCGTCGGTTACGAGATTCGCCGTTCCCTTCACATTCTGATTGCGGCTATCGCCTTGTCTGACCGAGACACCACTCGTAAATACGGTCGTGTCCGACATTTGGTTCGGTTCGATGACTTCTATCCACTGATCGGCTAAGCTTCCACCGACAGCACTTTTGATCGCTTTAATTAAACCCATAAGACACCTCCTTAAATGTATTCTAATGCAAGTATACCCGATTCAAGAAAAAAATACGACCGAAAAGCCTTTCATAAAGAGAACACAGGGACCATTTTCGAATACTGTGGTATGATGAATAGCGGAGGAAGAGAGGTGAATCTATGAAAGGAATCCTTTTTGACTTGGACGGCACCCTGCTGGACTCAATGCATGTATGGGTCCGATTGGCGTATGATTACTTGGACTCGCTAGAGGTAAAGGCGCCGGTCGATCTAAGAGAACGCATCAAGACGATGTCGTTAAAAGAGGCGATGCAGTACTTCCGAGACGAATACGGCATCGAGAAGACAACCGATGAGATGCTCCAAGATACAAACCGAATTTTATCCGGCTATTATCACAACACGATCGAACTGAAACCGCATATCGAAGGGGTTTTGGACGAGCTTTACACGAGAGGACACAAGATGGCCGTCGCAACGGCGACTGCGGACGAACTCTCAAAACCGGCGCTCGCTCATCACGGGCTCGACCGCTATTTTTTATTCACACAGACGGTCAAAAACACGGGGCATGGGAAGCACGATCCTGCGTTTTGGCTGGAAGGGGCGAACCGTATGCAGATGGAACCGAATCGGATCGTCGTGTTTGAAGATGCGTACCACTGTATACAAGGGGCAAAAGCTGCGGGCATGCGCGTCATCGCGATTGAAGACGAGTCTGCTCAAAGAGACCGAGAGAAAATCATAAAAACCGCAGACATCTACTTACGATCTTTCCGTGAATTTGTGCCGGAAATGCTCGAAGATGTACGCGGATAAGTCCGCCTTCGGACTTATGAATAAAAAGAAACGTTTTCAAATAGGTATCAGGACAAAGTAGCAAGGGATATAAAAAACGCACAAAAAGAATAGGAAACGCGTATTTAGCCGATGTTCAACAAAATGAAACCGATCGCAACCGTGAATCGAAAAAATCATGGAGAGTACACGCGGGAAGCGCACAGAAAAGCTTTTTCATTCTCGTTGAATCTGCTATGATATAGATAATAATCGCATTATTGCGTAGAATCGAGGTGTTACCGTGCTTGAAAATGTAAGGCTATTTCAAACGGTCTTTTTGGCTACTACAACCGCAACAAACCATGACATGGAGGGAATCCACGGGATCTTGATGATGATCATCCCGCCAATCTCCGGGGTCTTGGAGCTCATCGGCGTATTGATCATATCGATCGGCAGTTTACGTGCGCTAATCGCTTTCATCGGCTCGAGGTTCAACTTCGGAGATGAAGAGGTGAAACTGGAGCTTGCGCAGTCCTTGGCTCTCAGTCTGGAGTTTAAACTCGGAGCGGAGATCCTAAAGTCCGTCATCGTAAGACAAATCGAAGAGTTTATCCTTCTCTTTGCAATCGTCATCCTGCGGGTGATCCTCACATTCGTCATCCATTGGGAGATTAAAACGACGCATGAGGACAAGAAGATGAAGGAAAAAGAGCTGGAAATGGCGATCAAAAAGGATGAACTCGAAAGAAGGAAAGATCTATAAAGGAGGGAAAGCGTGGACAGCGTAATCCGAAATATTCTGGACATCGACCAAAACACGGCGAAGCTCGTCCGAGAAACCGAGGCGAGACTCGCGCAAAATGATGAAATCCTGCAATCTCTCTTGGAAAGCCGCGAAACGGAGCTCAAGGAAGAAGCCAAGGCGTAGTCCGACGCGCGCTACGAAGAGATCATGAAAAAGACCTCGGAAGAGGTTCTGGCCATGAAAAAGCACAACGAAAAGCAGCTCGAAAAAATGGATCTGCTGTACCGAGAAAAACAGGATCGGTTGGCGGAGTCGATACTGCTCAAGCTCATAGAAATGTGATCCGCTGAAATGGCAAATTTTCGCATATTTTCAGCGGTCAACACAAAACTCTTGGCGATGCAGGCAAAGCTCCTCAAAGAGGAGGACTATATTCGGCTGATCGAGTTGCCGAATAATGAAGCGCAGATCCAGTATCTGGATCAGCATACGCACTATAAGGGAATGGTGGACACGTCCATGCGAGTGGACGAGGTCGAACTCATGCTCAGCCGAAAGCGGTACGCCGATCTCTCCCGACTGCGCTTTTATTTTGGAAAGCCGTATCAACGATTTTACGAAGCGCTTTTGTTGCGCATGATGGTCGAGGAGGTCAAACTCATCCTCAGGGGGATTCGCAGCGAAGAAGACATGGATATCTTGATGCTGCAGTCCATACTGCTGGATTACTTCGGCGACTCACACCCGATTTTTCGGTTCGACAAGAACTCCACTCTGCCTTCGTATATCGAGAATCTAAAGGACACTCCTTTTTACGAGGTGCTGATCCCGTACGCCGACGACACCGGCCCTCGCACTTTGTTCTACATGGAAATGGTGTTGGACCGCTATTACTTCAAGGAGCTCGAAGAGGCGGCGAAGGATCTGGATAAAGAGGACCGAAAGCTCATCGCGGAGCACCTTGGCACCGACGTCGACCTCAAGAATATCGAATTTATGTATCGCGGGAAGAAATTCTACGATTTGCTCCCGCAAGAGATGGAAAACCTCGCGATTCCGGGCGGTTTCGTACTCAATGCAGTCGATATGCGCGCCTTAGCGAACGCACCGCTCGACGAATTTGAGAGCATCATCCTCGATACAAAATATGATTTTCTGCTCTTAAGTAAGGAAGATGTAGATCTCGAGATGTTTCGGGAGCTGAAGCGGTACCAGTACTTAGAGTATAGAAAGCATCGCCGTTCGAATGATAAGAACATCATGGTATTGCTCTCTTACTTACACATCACCGAGTTCGAGATCCGGGATATCATCGCCATTCTGGAAGGCAAAAGATATCAAATGGAAAAGAGACAAATCAATCGCTTCTTGATCAGACAAGTTGACGAATCAAAATTGTAAGGGAAGGATGTGATGTTTTGGCTGTAGAAAAGATGTACATGATGAGCTTGATCGGAAAGCTCGAAGACCTCGACAGTGTCCTTACGGATATCATCTGCGCCGAGCGCATCAGTTTGACGAATGCGCTGAACCAGATCGAGCAAGAAGGGTTGACCATGGAGATCTCCAACGAAGATCTCGATAAAAAGGTCGACTTTAACTATGTGACGACCGTAAACAAGGACGATAATGTGGATGCCTGGCTTAGAAAAGCCGAGCGCGTCAAAGAGGTCTTCCAAATCGATTTAGAGGACGACCCGAAAAACTACTGCGGGATCCTCGACGCCTCCGAGATCGACGCGATATACGCGGAGTTGGAGTCGGATATCGAACGAATCCGAAGCAAGCGACAAAGAATCCAAGACTTGGAAAAAATTGAAGAAAACTATCGCTTGATCCAAGGGCTTGACGTGCGGATCGAAGAGCTTCGTGAGATGGAATACTTCGACTTCCGATTCGGCAGACTCTCATCGGAAAACAAGGCGAAACTCAGAAAGCACGACGATAAGCTGTTGGCATCGGTTTTCCAAGTGCAAGTGGGGGACGGAAACGATGTTTTCCTGACCATCTATCCGAAAAAAGTGGCACAGGAAACCGATCGGATCCTGCGCTCTCTCAATTGGAAAGAGATCAACCTCGACCCAAGCTTTACTGGCACGGTAGAAGAGGTTTTGGATGAGATCGCAAAGGAAAAAGAGACGCTTACAAAGGCGATCGATCAAGAAAACCGCGAGATGAAAGAAGGCAAAGCGTCCGAACACGAGCGGTATCGCATGCTGATCAGCGCGGTGATGAACCGGGAAAAGACCGAGCAACTAAAGTCGTTGGTGGCTTCGGGAAGCCGGTACTTCAACCTCACGGGTTGGGTCCCGCAGTCGGATGCGGAGATTGTGACGAAGATGTTCACCGGGTACGACGATATGCTCTTGAACTTGAGCGATCCGGAAGAAACGCCCAGTCTCATGCCGCCCACGCGCTTACAAAACAATAAATTCTTCGAGCCGTTTGAAATGTTGGTCAATATGTATGGCGCACCAAACTATTTCGAGATCGACCCGACCCCGTATTTCGGCATCACCTATATGCTCCTTTTCGGGATGATGTTCGGTGACGTCGGGCAAGGGATCATCTTTGCCTTGATTGGGTGGCTCCTTCGAAATAAGACCGAACACTTCGGGCAGTTGCTCATTCGCATTGGGCTAGCCTCGACGGTCTTCGGCTTCCTGTACGGTTCGGTATTCAGTTTGGAGAATATACTCCCTGCGCTCTTGATCCGACCTTTCCAAGAGATCAACACCGTGTTGATTGCGGCAATCGCGTTTGGAGTCGTGTTGAGTTCGTCTGCGTATATCTTCAATATTCTGAACTCTTTCAGACGGAACGATTTGGAGAAGGCGCTATTCGGTGAACACGGCCTTGCGGGCTTGCTCCTATTGTGGTCTGCGATTCTGTTGGCATTAGGCATCATCGCGGATATCAAAATCATTCCGCAACCGATCCTGATCATCCTGATGATTTTAATGATCGCGGCTTTGATCGCAAAGCAACCGCTCACGCGCATGATCCAAGGGAAGAAACCGCTCCATACGGAACCGGTCTCGTCGTATTATATCGAGAACAGCTTCGGCTTGATCGAAACCTTGATCGCAATGCTCAGCGGCACCATCAGCTTCGTCCGTGTCGGCGCATTTGCCATCAACCATGCGGGGCTCTTTCTCGCGTTCGAGACGATCGGGCATATGATCGGCACCTCGGGCGGCATGATCTCGATGACCATACTCGGCAATATTATCATCATCGGGTTAGAAGGCTTGATCGTATTTATTCAAGGTTTGCGTCTTGAATTTTATGAATTGTTCAGCAAGTACTACCAGGGCGACGGGATTCCCTTCGAACCGATCTCATACAAAAAATAGGAGGAATAAAATGAACTTTATACTGATTTCTGTAACCATCATTGTGGCACTCACAATCGCATCCGGCGTTTACTTACTAAAAAGCAAAGAAAACGACGAAAAGAGAGTCAAAAAGGCGCTCGGCATGAACTTGGCAAGCTTTGTTCCGCTCATGGTCATGGCGCTTGTCTTCCTCGTACCGCAAGCAGTCGGCGCACAAGAAGTAGTGAGCACCGGGCTCGACCGAGGACTTGGCTTCATCGCGGCTGCGGCTTCGACTTCTTTTGCAACGCTCGGAACCGGATATGCGGTAGCGGTAGTAGGCTCCGCGGCGCTGGGTGCGGTATCCGAAGATCAATCCGTATTGGGTAAGACCTTGATCTTCGTCGGGATGGCGGAAGGAATCGCGATTTACGGTTTGATCGTATCGATCCTGATCATCGGTGCCCTTTAGAAATGAAATCACTCCTCATCAGCAGAAACCGGGACATGGTGATCGGTCTTAGGCTGGCGGGCATGAAGGGCGTTTGGGCGGTCAGCCGGGAGAACATCCTCGAACACTTCGAAAAAGCGAGGCAAAACCCCGACATCGGCATTATCGTGCTGACGGAGGACACCTTCGCCGAGATCCGGGAGAATGTGTTCGAACATAAAAGAAAAGATACGACGCCACTTGTCGTAACCATTCCCGAGCGCGGAGGACTCAAAGACAAAGACTTCATCATGCGGTATGTGAAGGACTCCGTCGGGATAAAAGTGGACTAGCAGGTGAAAAATGGCTGTCAGAGAAACGAAAATTCAACTATATCAGCAGATGATCTACGACGAGGAGAAAGCGAAAGCGGAAAACTCCTTGCAAAAACTGTCGAGTCAAAACGAGAGCCGCGTTTCTAAGCGCACGCAGGAACTAAAAGCCTGGAAAGCAGAAGTCATCAAGCGCAGAGAATCCACGGCGAATTTGAGAAGGCAGGAGATCCTCTCCAATCAGGAGCAGGAAAACACGGAGATGATTCTGCAAAGACGAGAAGAAATCGTCGAAAAGCTGCTCGAAAAGA
>CAZFWK010000022.1:0-4593 GCA_964522555.1 uncultured Peptoniphilaceae bacterium
TTTCGAGTCAGCCCCGTTATGACCACTTCGATACCGCTCCATATGGTGCTAACGGTTATTCTAACACGTTCGGCTTCGGATTGCAAATGAAAAATCGTATCGTAATGCATTCCACGCTTTTGGGATGTACTAAACCGGATTCTCTTCCAATATCGCACGGATCTCTTTCGCACAGCATCTCTTTTCGGGATGCAACTCTTTGCAATTGCCCAATGTGCAGGCACCGGTCGCTTGCTGAATATCCGCAAGCGTACGCGCGCCGTTTCGGATCGCTTCTTCGATCTCTGCTCTTGTAGTCTGCCGGCAGTAGCAGATGATTTCGTCTTGATTCATGATACCCTCCACTTGGTATTATACCGCATTCGGACGCGAATTTACTTCATCTTTATATGCGGATGTTATAATCAATCAACTGTACAAGGAGGCGATTTTTATGAAAGGAATCATCTTGTTCCAATCGAAATACGGTTCGACGAAAAAATACGCGCAGTGGCTGTCGGAAAGCACCGGTTTTCCGGCGGTTGACACTCGGCAAGCCATGCTCGAACATGTCAAAGAGTACGATACTGTGATTCTCGCCGGCGGGATCTATGCTTCGGGCATCGCAGGGCTTTCTTTCTTAAAGAAAAATATCGACGAATTGAAGGGCAAACGCATCTCGGTCTTGTGCGTGGGCGCGTCTCCCTTTACCGAGAGTGCATTCGAGCAGATTCGCAATCATAATCTAAAAGACAAGCTGCAGGGGCTTCCTTGCTTCTACGCGCGCGGCGCTTGGGATGAAGGGAAGATGACTCTGGTCGACCGAACCCTCTGCCGATTTTTGCATCGCACGCTCAAGAAAAAAGAGCCCGATTCCCTGGAAGTTTGGGAACAGGCTCTGCTTACCTCCTTTGGAGAAAAACGCGATTGGACCGACCCCGAGTATCTTGCGCCGCTCCTCGCGTCACTCGAGGATTAGATCGACGCTACCTTACGCTTGGCTCGCTTGCTCGATCGCCGAGAGGATCGTCTCGTGCGGTTGCGCGCCGGAAAGCCCCAGCTTTTTGTCGATCACAAAAAACGGTACGCCGCTAATCCCGATCTGCCTTGCGATGAGAAGATCGGCGTTCAGCTCGTCTAAAAAGCGCGATTCATCGGCGAGGACAGCCATCGCTTCGTCTCGGTCGAGGCCAATTTCTTCTGCGTAGGCTGCCAATGTGTCGTGGTCCGACAAAAGGATGCCTTCCGAGTAGTAGGCGCGCTGGATCCGGTCGAACAGCTTAGTGCCCAGGCCTTTCGTTTTCGCGAATTGATGAAGCCGGTGCGCATCTTGCGTGTTGATCATAAAGGTCTTCGAGAAGTCGATCGGTAAACCTACCGCCTTCGCCATGTCTTCGATACGGGTGTTGTCGGTTTGTGCTTGCGCTTCCGTCTTCCCGTACTTTTCCGCTACATATTCGTTGAGCGTTTTAGTGGGTTCCTTGGGGAGCTCCGGATTCAGCATATAGCCGTGCAGTTCCACTTCGATCGGTTCTCCCTCGTGTTTTTCGAGTGCGAGATCCAAATTTCTCTTTCCGATATAGCAAAACGGGCAGATATAATCTACCCAAACGTCGATTTTCATAAAAAAACTCCTTTCGTGGCACTTGTACCATGTATGCCCTTAAAAGGAGTGGTTTACGCAGCTTACGATTCGGTTTTGTTTGCGTGATCCTGAATTACATAGTCGACCAGTTTTCGGACTTCTGCGCACAATTGCTTTCCGTGTAGGATTCTCGTGCGGTTCATCACCAAGTATTCCCCCAGCATGATCAACAGTCGCTCGAGCAAAATCTGCTGCTCGGGCTCTCTTGGCATCTTGAGCTCGTGCACCTTCGCCGAGCCGATCGTCCGCGCGATGATCTCCGTTCCCGCGTACCCGTACGTATCGGAACGGATGTCGTCGAGCAACTTTTCCTTCAGCGCCGGAAACTTTGCCATGGGGTCGGTTACGAGCGCTTCGTAATTGTTGTCGTATTCGACCTTGAAGCGGAACAAGATCCGCTCGATCGTCTCTTCGATCCAGAAGGTGAACTCTTCTTTCCCTTCTCTTTCGGAAACATACGAAATCATCCACGGGAAGAACAAGTTTCCGATCAAAGTACCGATATCAAAACCCATGGGGCCGTAAAAGGCGTATTCGGGGTCGAAGATCTTAATCGTGTCTTTGTTGATGAAGATGGACCCGGTGTGCAGATCGCCGTGCAGCATCGACTGCGCGAGGTTTTTAAAGCGGTATTTCAGAAAGCCCACTTCAGCTTTCAGAGCCTCGTTTTCGTAGAGATTTTTCCAGACAAAGTCCGCATTTTGCGGCATAAACTCATTTTCCCCCGGCGTGTCGTGATACGGTTCTGTGAAGATCACGCGCTCGGAAAGCGCGCACATTTCGGGATTGATGAGGTTTTTTACTTCCGCCTTTTTCTGGATGGAAGGCACCACGATATCGGTCGTTCGAAACAAAGTATCGAACAAATACCGGGAAATTTGCGCAGCAAAATTGGGGAAAGTCTTGTAACCGATCAGGGCTTCCCGTAAGATCTCATACTCTTTTAGATCTTCCATGATGATCATGTGGAGATCTTTATCATAGTGGTAGATTTTCGGCACGAAATTCGGCACGATTTCCGCAATCGCTTGCATTTGACTGTACTCGATCTCGGAACGGTGGGTGCTCAGAAGAAGCTTCTCGGAACCTCGGATCAGCTTATCCGCGTGCTTTACGATGACCGAATTCCCTTGCACATCTTCGACACGGTACACGTAGTTGACTTTTCCTTCTCCGATCTCGTAGCAGTAGGCGTTTTCCGTGTCGACAAAGTCGATCACTTGCCCTACGATTTCTATAATGTTTTTGTATCGGTCCATAATCTCTCTGCCTCTCAAAAGCGCTAACGGAAATTGCGTGCATGACAAGAAGATGCACGACTCCTGTATGACGATATCATACCACACGATCAAATTTGATTCCATAGCGAGAGAATTTCCTAACCCGCCAACTCGACCGAACCGGCCCGCTTCTCATGACGATGCGGTTTATGTTATGATGCAGGTAGAATACTTCACAGGAGGTCATATGAAAATAGCCATCGTCGGGGCATTGGACTCGGAACTTTTTTTGCTGTCGGAAGCCCTCGAAAACAAAACCGAAGAACCGCTCGGAGAAGGAGTCCTCATCCACGGGACGCTGGGTGCGCACGAGGTTACGCTCGTAAAGCTCAGCATCGGGAAAGTCAATGCTGCGAGCAAGACCCAAGCCGTCATCGACCGGGTATCGCCCGAGCTCGTGATCAATACGGGGATCGCGGGATCGCTGGACAAAGAGGTCGGAGTGCTCGATACCGTCTTAAGTGAGTCGGCGCTCTACCACGACTTTGACGCGAAGATTCTCGAAAACTACTATCCCTTCCGCTCTCAGTTCGATGCGGACGAAGAAGCTCTTCAAGTTGCAAAAAAGACAGCGCTGGACGAGCGCTACCGCCATCATATTGGGATGATTGCCACCGGTGACCTCTTCGTTCAGGATTCGGCGAAAAAGGATGCGATCGCTTCGGAAACGGGCGCACTGTGTGTTGAAATGGAAGGCGCTGCAGTAGCCCATACCGCCTATATGAACGGGGTGCGATTTTTGATCATCCGGACGATCTCGGACCATGCCGACGATGAAGCCGATCTCGACTACGAAACTTTCGAAAAGAAAGCAGCAGACCAATCGGCGCGTTTCGTACAGCATTTACTGGCGAATCTCTAACACAGAAAGGATTTACCTTATGAAAAAATGGATACTCCCGATTCTCGCACTTCTTTTGGTGTTTACCGGCTGCCAAAAGAGTGAAACCCCTACCGATGTCGTAAAGGCGTTTTTTACGGCGTATCAGGCAAATGACCGTGCGAAAGTACAGGAACTCTTGGTCGATCCAAAAAAATCGGACCCGCTCTACGACTTTAGCGCCGAGTCTGGTGTCGACAAGCAAATCATCGATAAGGCGAGAAGCTTTACTTATGCGGATACTGCAGAAGAAAAAATCGAAGAAACCGACGCCACGGTAACCATTTCGATGGACTATCCAAATGTAGCCGGCGTGTTTACCTCCATTTTGGATGAAGCCATGGCAAAAGCCGCGACCGACGCAAACGCAGACCCCGACGAACTGATGAAGTGGTTGGAGCAAGAATTGCAGGTGCGCTTGGAGGGGGATCTCGACAAGGTTACAAAAGATGTGAATATCAAACTGAAAAAAGTAGAAGACAAATGGAAGATCGACCTCGAAAACAGCACCGAGCTCTTAAACGCGCTGATGGGCGATCTGCTCGAAATGATGGGACAATAATAAAACCGGGAAACGCAAAGCGTTTCTCGGTTTTTTATTTATTTCATGCGATCGATCGAGAATATTTCATCGATGTGTAGGGTGCTCGGCTTGTCCGGCACCGAAGGATTTGGCGAATTCCCTTGTTTTGGGAACGGATTCGGCGCGTCACAGGTTCGGCGCCTTGCAGGTGTTACACAAGGTAACACCCTACGATCGATCGAGAATATTTCATCGATGTGTAGGGTGCTCGGCTTGTCCGGCACCG
>CAZFWK010000022.1:4693-16728 GCA_964522555.1 uncultured Peptoniphilaceae bacterium
GGTGCTCGGCTTGTCCGGCACCGAAGGATTTGGCGAATTCCCTTGTTTTGGGAACTAATTCGGCGCGTCACAATTTCGGCACTTTGGCGGTGTTACACAAGGTAACACCCTACGAGGGTTTGGCCAATTCCGGCACCTGGTATTCTCTAGCTACAGCTGCCCAGTCCATCGGTTCTACGTATTGCACGGCGTTCCAGCCGCATGCTCTTGCGGATTCTACATTGTCGAGTCGATCGTCGATAAAGAGAATCTCTTCCGGTACAACACCAAAGCGCTCAACGAACACTTTAAATATCTCGGGTTCCGGCTTTAAGAGATTTACTTCACAGGAGTATAGGCGCTCTGACATATAGCCTGACACGGGAAGGGTTTCGATATAGGGCGGGAAGCGCCAGCCGGCGTTCGAGAGGATCATCTGCTCGTATCCCGCTGCGTGCAACCTTTCTACGATCGGCACAAGCGACTCTTTCCCTTCCATCACCTCCGTCCAACCTTTTACGATGCGCTCCACATGCGGCTCACAATGCGCGGGCACGCGTTCCAAAACATGCGCTACTACCTCGTCTTCCGTCACCGTGCCGCGGTCCAGCTCCTGCCAGATCTCCGCTTCAAAGCAGTGTTCGATCATCGGTTCCTTACAATCATCATTGGCTAGCTTCGGGATAAAGTCTGCGGGAAAGAAATCCACATGCACTCCTCCCAAATCCCAAACGATCACTCTGATCTTCATTCCATCTCCCTTCCATATTTTGCAATCCATGCATTGTCAATCTTCTTACACTAATTTCCAAGCAGCAAATCTAAATCGAGAAGATCCCTTTGGATCGATAAGATCTTTCGCTGAATCGTCTCATAGTCACGTGTACCCGGCGGCTCTTGCGAGAGCCTGGATTGCAAGCGCTCCACCAGTCCGATACTCCCCGCTAACTGTTCCAGTTCTCGTTTCACAGTGGCATTTTGCACCACAGGATCCGGCACAACCGCTACTGCATCTTCCGGTTGTGTGAGCGTAAACTGCTCCCCTCTGACCGGCATTGCGACATCCATCCCCCAGCGCCTCTTGATCTCCTCGGAAAACGGAACCATTTGCTCCGCCTCTCCGTGCACCAGAAAAATCTTTTTCGGCTTTTTCTTAAAGTGTTCCAGCCACGACAATAGCATTGGTCGGTCCGCATGCCCCGAGAAGCCGTCCACATTTTCGATCCTCGCCTTTACGGCGATCTCTTCGCCCAGGATCTTTACCTCTTTCACCCCGTCTTCAAGCATTCGGCCGAGCGTTCCCTCCGCCTGAAACCCTACGAAGACCACGGCGCTGTTCGGTTGCCATAAGTGGTGCTTTAAGTGATGCCGCACGCGACCCGCCGTAGCCATCCCCGAAGCCGAAATAATCACTCTGGGGAAATTCGTCTTGTTGAGCATCTTGCTCTCTTCGACATCCTTCGTGAAGTGAAGGTTCGAAAATGTAAAGGGATTGTCGCCGCTTCGGATCAGCGCTTGAGCATCTTCATCGAAAGACATCGCGTTTCGCATAAAGGCTTCCGTCGCAAGCTTTGCCATCGGGCTGTCCACATACACCGGAATCCGCATGCTTTCCGACACATCTTCCTTCGCAAACCACTCGTTCATCTGATAGATGATCTCTTGCGTCCGGCCGACAGAAAACGCCGGGATCACGACCGTGCCGTTCTTTTCAGCCGTTTCCATGATGATCGCCATCAGCTTCTCGAACGCTTCTTTTTGCGGTTCGTGGACGGTGTTTCCGTAAGTGGTCTCCATGATCAAATAATCCGCGTCGTCGATAAAGGTCGGGTCTTTAATAATGGGCTTTCCGGGTATGCCGAGGTCGCCCGAGAACACGATTTTGGTCGTCTTCTCGCCTTCCGTAACCCAGATCTCGACGATCGAAGACCCTAGGATATGCCCCGCATCCCGAAAGCGAATCCGCACGGATGGGGTGATCTGGATATCCGTATCATAAAAGTTCGGCACAAAGTGCTTTAGCGCAAACTCCGCATCTAAAGATGTATATAATGGCTGCACAAGCGGCTTACCCGAACGCAGTCGTCTGGCATTCTCCCACTCCACATCCTGCTCTTGAATCTTCGCGCTGTCCATCAGCATAATGTGCGAAAGGTCCACCGTCGCTTGCGTTGCGTAGATATTTCCCTTAAAGCCTTGCTTAACCAAAAGCGGGATGCGCCCACTGTGGTCGATATGGGCGTGAGAAAGAATTAGAAAATCTACATCTGCAGGCTCAAAGCCGATCGGTTCGTGATTCAATAGCTCTTCTTCCTTCCCGCCTTGGTACATTCCGTAGTCGAGTAAAAAGGTTGATTCCTGCGTTTCAATTAAATAACTGGACCCGGTTACCATCCCGGCCCCTCCTAATGTCGTGAGCTTCATGCTACCCCTCCGTTCTGCTCTATTTATATCCGTTACGCGCAAGAAAACAACAAACGCTGGGAGGATGACAAAACCCCTTCCGATTTTCGTTGTTTTTCATCAAATAAGGCGACCTCTTCATAATCACGTAAAAATCGAAGCCCCTCCGGTGAATTCTCATGCCGGAGGGGCTCCTCTTAAACTATTATTCGCTGATGATGTCGGTCCACATCTTGTCGTATACTTCGAGGATGTCCGACGGGTCGTTGAACACTTCGAGATTGTACGCGCTTAAATCTTTCGGGTACGCAACTTCGGAATTTCTCATCTCTTCCGGAAGAAGGGCTACACCTTCGGGGATTGGGATCGAGTAGCCGATGTATTCGGCATTCTTTGCCGCGATATCCGGTCTCGTCATGAAGTCGATAAACTTGTGTGCGTTGTCAACATTTTTCGCGCCTTTGGTGATCACCATTGCGTCGATCCAAAGATTGCTGCCTTCTTTGGGGATCACATAGCCCAAGTTTTCGTTTTCTTGGAGGGCAACATAGGCGTCGCCCGAGTACATGAGTGCCAGAGCGGACTCATTTTGTACCATCATATCTTTTGTTTCATCCAAGCGATATGCGTAGACGAGCGGCTTTTGCTCGATTAGGCTTTGCTTCGCTTGCTCCAGTTCACTTTCAGCGCGGGTGTTCATGGAATAGCCTAAGCGCTTCAGTGCAATTCCCAAGGTATCCCGTACGCTGTCCATCATGATGATGCGTCCGGAATACGCCGGGTCCCACAGTACATTCCAACTGTCGGGAGTTGTCGTCACTTCCGTTTTATTGTAGACGATCCCAAGGGTCCCCCACATATAGGGAACCGTGTATTTTCCTTCTGCGTCGAAAGTCATGTCGGTGAAAAACTCCGTGTCGATCTTCGATTTGTTCGGGATCTTGGCAGCGTCAAGCGGCTGCACCAAGTCTTCTTTGATCAAACGGTCGATCATATAATCGGACGGTACGACCACGTCGAACTGCGAACTGTTGTTTTTCATTTTGACATACAGGTCCTCGTTCGTAACGAAAGTGTCGTACACGACTTTGATTCCCGTTTCGGCTTCGAATTCTTTTAATACGTCTTTGTCGATGTACTCGCCCCAGTTATACACATTCACAACCTCGCTGCTCGAACCGCAAGCGGTAAGAAACAGCGCGAGCATCAGCATCATGATGATTCCTTTTATTTTCATACTTCTTTCCTTTCCTTGATTCCTTCTTCTTCATTTTTTCGATTGATTAGCAAAAGCAGCGCGATCATCGCGATAAACATGAGCGTGGAAAGCGCGTTGATCACGGGGTTGATCCCCCGTCTCGCCATCGAGAAGATCGTCGTACTCAAGTTTGCAACCCCGTGGCCGGTCGTAAAGAAGCTGATCACGAAGTCGTCGATCGATAGCGTAAAGGCGAGCAGCGCTCCCGTGACTACGCCCGGCATGATCTGCGGGATGACGATCTTTCGCAGTGCATACGACGGTTCGGCACCTAGGTCGAGCGCCGCTTCGTACAGGTTCGGGTTCATCTGCCCGAGCTTCGGCAACACCGAAAGTACCACATAAGGCACGGTGAAGCTCACATGCGCGAGCAGCAGGGTTAAGAGCCCCAGGTTGAGTTTTGCAAAGCCGAACAGCAGCATGAGGGCCACAGCCGTCACGATGTCGGGGTTTAGGACCGGCAGGTAGTTTAGGTTCAGGATCGCCGTGCGCGCCCTTTTTCCCACCGAGTGGATCCCGATCGCGGCCGTTGTGCCTACGATCGTGCTGATGATCGTAGCCAGCACCGCAACCAACAACGTGTTGTACAAAGCGCGCAGCACTTCGCGGTCTTGGAAGAGCTCGATATACCAGTTTAAGGTGAATCCGTCCCAAGAGCCTCTAAGTCTCGAGGCGTTAAACGAGTAGATGATCAACACGGCGATCGGCGCGTACATGAAAATAAGCACGAGGCCTAGAAAGATTCTGTTTGTCCAGCTTCTCAAAATAGTCCGCCTCCTTCCTCTTTCGCGTTGTCGAATCGGTTCGATACAAACATCGCGACGATCATCATCGCCATGAGAATCGTACTCATCGCGGAGCCGAAGTGCCAGTCGCCCGTCACTTTAAACTGCTGTTCGATCAGGTTACCGATCAAGTTGAACTTGTTTCCTCCCAAGAGCAGCGAGATTTCAAACGACGAGATCGCGGGGATAAACACCATCATAATGCCGGTGAACACACCGGGCACGCTCAAAGGAAAGATGACCTTTCGAAAGACGGTAGCGGAGTCCGCACCTAAGTCTCTGGCCGCTTCAATCACGCTCTTGTCCATCTTCTCCAATATCGAATAGATCGGCAACGCGCCTTCCGTAAACATGATGTCCACCCCGGGTATGCCGAAGAAGCCCAATAGCTGATTGAAAAGTCCGTTTCGAGAGAGGATCGTCATCCAAGCATAGGTACGCAGGAGGAAGTTCATCCACATCGGGATGACCATCATCAAAAGCAGCGTGTTTTTTACGCGTGCAGCGGAGTTTGCGATGATGTACGCGATCGGATAGCCGATCAATAGGCAGATCACCGTCGCCACGAAGGACACGCGGATCGAGTTCCCGAGGATCGTCAGATACTGCGGGGTCATAAACCGCTCAAAATTCGCCATCGTAAAGCCGCCATCGCCGGTTGTGACAGCAAAATAGAGCACCAAAAGTAGCGGCACTAAGATGAAGATCAGCAAATACACATAGTAGGGAAGCGCGAGTCGTTTAGGAAACATGGGTCTTCCTCATGATATGGATATAGTCGGGAATGATCCCCATGCCGACCACATCGCCCACTTTTCTTTCCACGATCGAGTGGATCATATAGCGGAAGTCGCCGGTGTTGACCATCATCTCGTAATGCACGCCCATAAACACGACCGATTCGACCGTGCCGGTCAGCATGCCTTGCTCCGGTGTCAGGATCTCGATATCTTCCGGCCTTACGACGACGTCCACCGGCTCGTTCGGCTCGAAGCCTTTGTCGACGCAGACGAATTCTCTCCCGGAGAACTCCACGCGAAAATCGTCCAACATGATGCCGTCGATGATATTGCTCTCGCCGATAAAGTCCGCCACAAACGCGTTTTCCGGTTCGTTGTAGATGTCGATCGGGGAGCCGATCTGTTGGATCACGCCTTTATCCATGACGACGATCGTGTCGGACATGGTGAGCGCCTCTTCCTGTTCGTGCGTAACGTATACGAAAGTGATGCCCACTTCCTTTTGGATTCGTTTGAGTTCAGTCTGCATTTCTTTCCGGAGCTTTAGGTCGAGCGCGCCCAGCGGCTCATCTAGTAAAAGCACCTCTGGGTCGTTGATCAGCGCTCTTGCAATCGCGATGCGCTGCTGTTGCCCGCCGCTTAACGAATCGACCTTTCTTCTTTCGAAGCCCGAGAGATTTACAAGCCGCAACATTTCTATCACGCGCGATTTGATCTCGTCTTCCGGTCTCTTTTTGATTCGCAGCCCGAAAGCGACATTTTCAAATACGTCCATATGTGTGAAAAGCGCGTATTTTTGAAACACGGTGTTTACATTACGCTTGTGGGGCGGTACATTGCTGACGTCCTTACCCTGTAAGAGGATTTTTCCGTCCGTAGGCGTTTCAAATCCAGCGATCAAGCGAAGGGTGGTCGTCTTCCCGCAACCGGACGGACCCAAAAGCGTTAAAAACTCTTTGTCTTTGATCGTAAGATTCATCTTCTTGAGCACGGGTTCGTCCCCGAAAGTCTTATGAACGTCAATCAATTGTATGGAATTGTCCAAATTGCACCCCCTAAAATATGGGCGGTGAGCTCACCCAGAGCACATTCGCCACGGTTTTTTTCTTGTTTTCAATATAGTGCACGCCTTCGCCCGTCAGATAGAATGTTTGCCCATGGCGTACGGTGTGCGGCTTCTCATCTACATATAGGGTGATGGTGCCAGACAGCACATACCCGAACTCTTCGCCTTCATGCGGCGCAATCTCTTTACTTCGAGAGCCGGCTTTTAGAGTCAGCAAGATTGGCTCCATCCTGTTTTTTTGTGCATTGGGAATCACCCAATTGAGCGTATAGCCGAGGGTTTCATGGTGGGACTCAAAAAATTCTTCTTCTGTGAATACGATCTTTTCGTCTTTTTCGTCTTTGAAAAAGTTCTTGAGATCCGTTCCGAGCGCATCTAATATATCCACAAGCGTCGCGATTGAAGGAGACGCCAGCTCTCGCTCAACCTGTGAAATAAAGCCCTTTGTGAGTTCGCTCCTGTCCGCAAGTTCTTCTTGTGTCAGATTATTTCGTACGCGAAGCATCTTAATTTTTTTTCCAATTTTCACTGCAACTCACCTACTTACTAAACAAATAGTTTACAAAAACTAAACACCAATCATTATAGTGAAAGCCCTCACAACTTTCAAGTGTCGCGCGCAAATTTCACAAACTGATTGCGAGTCTGCTATAATGCAAGCATAGAAGAAACGGAGTGATCCAAGATGCGAATTGATTTAATCGTCCCCTGCTACAACGAGGAAGAAGCTCTTCCCTATTTATATACCGCGCTTACGGCCCTTGCGGAAAAAGAAGGCTCACACGAAATGCGCTTTCTCTTTGTCGACGACGGAAGTAAAGATCAAACCCTGCACTTATTAGAAAAGCTCGCAGCGAAAGACCCTCGCGTATTCTTCCTTTCCTTTTCCCGGAATTTCGGCAAAGAAGCCGCCATGCTCGCAGGCTTACGCGCGAGCGACGCGGACGCCGTAGCCATTCTCGACGCCGACATGCAGCACCCGCCGGGCCTGATCTCCGAGATGATCGAAGCGCTCGACGAAGGGTACGATGTAGCCGCCGCAAGAAGGACGCTCCGAGTCGGGCAACCGGGGTTGTACCAGTTCGGCGCGGGGCTTTTTTACAAACTCTCCAACCGCTTTTCCGATGTGCAAATGCCGCAAGGCGCACAAGACTTTCGCCTGATGAAAAGAAAAGTGGTGGACGCGATCCTTTCTATGCCCGAATACCACCGTTTTTCGAAAGGGATCTTCAGCTGGGTCGGGTTTAAGGTCAAGTGGATCGAACACGAAGACCAAGAGCGCGTAGCCGGCGAAACGAAGTGGAATTTCTTTTCATCGTTTCAATACGCGATCGAAGGAATCGTCTCCTTTTCTACCAAACCGCTCACCATCATGGTAGGCGTGGGCTTTTCCATCGCACTGATCGGCTTTTTGTATGCCCTGTACCTCATCATCAAAACGCTTGTTCAGCACTCCGACGTGCCGGGCTTTCCCACGATCGTGTCGTTGATCCTGATCCTCTCGGGTATCACGATTCTCTCGGTTGGGCTGATCGGCGTGTATATCGCCAGAATCTATATGGAAGTGAAAGCGAGGCCGCACTATTTGATCTCTCAAACCAATCTCGTGCCAAAACCCCATGAATAAACTGATCCGAACTTTCGACACGCCCTTCTGGCGCTTTTTGCTCGTTGGCGGGTTTAATACCGTGTTGGGCTACGCCGTCACGCTCTTTTTCCATTACGGGCTGGACTTCGAAGTACGCGTCGCGCAGGCGCTCAACTTCCTCGTGTGCTTTCCGATCGCCTACACGCTGCAAGCGAAGTTCGCCTTTCAGGTGCCGTGGTCGTGGAAGCGCCTATTGCTCTACCCGCTCTCCAATATCCCGAGCCTACTTGTGCAGCTCCTCGTCACCACGATCGCCACAGGTGCCGGGATCGAAGCATCGATCGCGTATCTGATCTCCTATGTCGTCGCGATCCCCGTGATGTTCGTCGTCGTGCGATTTCTCGTAGGCGAAAAAAAATCGTAAGAGGTTTTTATGCAGTCCATCGAATCCCTAAGAAAACGAAATCGACAACAAAATTATTGGCTCTTGCTGGCCTTTTTCCTTTTCACTCTATGGATCAGCTGGGGCTTCCCACCCACCGGCGACGACTGGAATCGCCTCGTGTTCAGCAATCGTACCTTCCAAGGGTATCTCGACTTGGTGAAGTCCCACTACGAGACGCTTAACGGAAGGGTGCTTGGGAACCTCCTCTCCTATGTGTTGATCGAACCGCCCATTTTGCGCTATCTCTCCAAAGCTTTGGCGATCCTGGCCCTCACTGTGCTTACGGCAAAGCTCTCCGGGATCCGCAGCCGCCTCGCGCTCTTTATGGGCTTTTTTTTCGTGATGACGGCCCCCCGCCTGATCTTCATCCAGGTCTACACTTGGACCTCGGGATTCTTTAACTATGTTCCCCCGATGATCGGGATCCTGCTGCTGTTTCAAGAAATGCAGCCCCTCTTTCGGGGTCGCCCGATGAAAGACGGTGCGATAAAAACCGTCCTCTACTTTTTTCTGGGAATTGCCATCTGCCTTTTTGTGGAACACGTCACTTTATTCTCCCTTTTACTCGCTTTCGCGATCCTCGGCATCCAATTGTTCCAATGCATAAAGCCCGCGGCTTTTTCCGTGAGCTTTCTTTTCGGCACGCTCTTGGGAAACACCCTCATGTTCTCTTCGCCGATTTATCGGAAGATCCTCTTCGAAGAAGACAGTTATCGCACGGTCCCCAAAACCGCGATGGACTTTGTCGATATTTTGCTGCAAAATTACCGCGCCTTCTCTCGCTATATGCTGCTGGAAAGCCCGGTGTTTTTGTTGATCGTCTGCCTAGTGTGCATCGTGACGCTCTTTCGAAAGAAAAAACAAAGCGCGTTCAGCCGCTTTGTTCTGATCTGGTTTGGCCTACTGCCTACGGTTGTCCTCGTCACGCGCGTCTTGTTTTCGCGCGTATTCGACTTCACCCTCGCCAATATGGAGCGCTACTATTTTCTTCCCGTCGCGTTCGACTTTCTCTTGCACCTCGTCACCTTTATCTTCCTACTCTATGTGGGCTTGAGCACCGTCACCAATCCGGCTTGGAGAAAGCAATACACCTTTACCCTGCTATGCGTGCCCGTGATCGTCGCACCGCTCTTTGTCGTGCGACCGGTACTCGCGAGAAATTACTATGCGAGCTATCTCTTCTTAGCGATCGCCGTGCTTTTGCTCTTGCAGCGATTGCTCCAATACCGGCATATCCCGCTTCGCCGCTTCACAAAGTGGACGATACTCGTTTGTACGAGCCTTTGTCTTTTTTACGGCGGCATCTACACGGCAAACAAGATTTCCTTCCAACATCGCGTGCGTGTCATTGAAGCCGGTATGGAACAAAAAATGGAAACGATTGTGATACCGGATTACCCGGTTCCCTTCTTCGTATTCGGGCCAGGCGACAGTTCGCTCGGGCATATGTACTACTATGAAAAGGCAAACGACATCACTTTTGTCTTGGAGAGCGAATCTGAACTCCAAGAAGATGGACAGATTGAATGAAAACGTCAATCAAGATTTTCCTATATAATTCCACCGATTAAGTGTAACTTAATTTTTTTCCATCCTCGTAACCGCTATTTCTCCCCTCTTACTCCCGATCGTTTGTCATTTTTTAACCATTTAGGTTTGCATATCTTCTCGTCGCATGATAACTATTATTATATAGAAGGGAGGATATAGACATGAAAAACTATGCATTAATCATTTTGTTTTCCGCACTGGCTTCGATCGTTGCAATCCCCGTTTCGGGCTCTTTCCGTATCACTCTGGGAATTGTAGTCGTGATTGCCGCGATTGAAGCCTTTCGCATACGCAAGCCGATTCTGCTCGCCTTTTTGGCCGGCCTCGCCGTATGCTTGACGCGGATCCTGGTTGACAGCTTTAGCGGCACCATGACCGCTACCCTCGCCTCCAATTACCTATTGGAGCTCTTTTTCTACGTGGGGTACGGTACCCTGTACCACGTAGCGACCACCAATAACCGCTCGTCGTACCCGCTACCTTTGGTCGTCACGCTTGTGTTGGCCGATGCCGGCGGAAACTTCTTCGAGTACTTCATTCGATCTTTAGCATCCGACCAAGCGTGGGCAACGACTTCGCTTACCGCGATCTTGCTGGCTGCTTTTGTTCGCTCCGTACTCATCGTACTCTTGGTATGGTTCCTTACGAACTATGTATCGCCGAAACTCGGCATAGAAGGAGGCCGCAATGATTGATCTCATTCGCAGCGTTAGCGGATTTTTGTGGGATTATATCCTGCTCTTCGCCCTGCTCGGTGTAGGCGTCTACTTAACCGTTCTACTGAAATTCCCGCAGTTTACCCGAGTATATCCCGCGATCAAAAGGCTGATCATCGGGATAAAAGAAAACAAACCGGTGGAAAAGGGCCGCATGACCCCGTTTCAATCGCTTGCCACCGCAGTAGCGGCGCAAGTCGGTACCGGAAATATCGTTGGGGTCGCATCCGCGATCGCAGCCGGTGGCCCGGGTGCTGCATTCTGGATGATTCTGTCTGCATTCTTCGGCATGTCGACGATCTTCGCCGAGGCGGTACTCGCGCAAATCTATCGCCATCAGACGGAAGCCGGCGAGCTCGTCGGGGGACCGGCCTACTATATTCGTAACGGTCTGAACCAGAAATGGCTCTCGTATGTATTTGCGGTATTTGCTGTCATCGCATTGGGAATCGTAGGCATCATGGTGCAATCGAATGCGGTTGTCGGCTCCTTGTCCGAATCCTTCGGGTTCCCGCGCGCGTGGGCGACCATCGGCCTACTCGCCGCTGTCGGAATCATCTTGACAGGCGGAATGGACCGCATCGCCGGGTTCTCGGAAAAAGTCGTTCCGCTCATGGCAGGCGCCTATATCCTCGGCAGTATCGTCATCCTGATCATGAACCTGAGTAGCTTCGTACCGACCCTTCAAATCATCATGCTCTCCGCATTTTCTCCGCAAGCCATCGGAGGCGGTGTCTTGGGGATCACGGTTCAACAAACCATCCGCTTCGGGATCGCCCGCGGGCTCTTCTCGAACGAAGCCGGTATGGGATCCACTCCGCACTCCCATGCGGTCGCCCATACGGACCACCCCGCAGAGCAAGGGTTTATCGCGATGATCGGCGTATTCATCTCGACCTTCATGATCTGCACCTCCACCGCGATGGTCAATCTGATGACCGGCGCGTACAATGCGGGAATCCCGGCAGCGGAAATGTCGAAATCGGCCACGCTGATGACGCAAAATGCGTTCTCGATCGGCTTCGGCACATTCGGCGGAGCCTTTCTCTCGATCTCCCTAACGAGCTTCGCGCTCACCACGATCGTCGGCTGGTACTTCTTCGCGGAGTCCAATGTGAAGCTGCTGTTTAAAGACAACAAGTTCGCAGTCGTCGCATTCAAGATGATCTCCCTGGCGTTTATCGTCGTAGGACCCATGCTCGACGGCGACGTCGTCTGGTCGATCTCGGACCTCTTTACCGGCCTCATGGCGCTACCGAATATCATCGCTCTGATCCTCCTGGCAAGAGAAGCAAAGTGGATCCTAAACGACTACGACCACTGCATCGCAACAGGCAAACTCCAGTGGCCCGACGTAAAATCGCAACCCTGGAAAGGGAAAAAAGCGAAAAAAGCATAAGAAGAACGAGAAAGGACGAGGGAAAATTCCCCCGTCCTTTTTGTTTTTCGTCTTACAATACACCGATAATTCGATACTTGTGAAACCGCATGCTCTTGCGGGTGT